>NZ_JBHWIO010000154.1:0-9015 GCF_042732075.1 Kitasatospora sp. NPDC059812 | reverse complement strand
AGCGGTTTTGTGTAACCGAGACACCAGCCGGCCGGCGCGACTTCCTGCGCCGTGCCCCCCAGGCTGGCGGGCTGGGGGGCCGAGGAATATGACGGTTGGTCTACATAATTCCCCGAGGTGGAAACGGCGGCGCGTGACGTCCGGTGGGCGGGGGCTAGTCGGCGAAGCGGGCTGACAGGTGGGGGAGGAGGGTGGGGAGGTCTTCGTCCTCCCAGGGCTCGCCAGTCGGGGGGCCGGAGGTGATGCCGTTGGAGGGGAGGTCGGCGCCGGTGAGTTGGCGGTAGGCATGGGTGGCCGCGTAGGCGAGGTCTTCGGCCTCCAGTTCCTCCTGGTCGGGGGTGAGGAGTTCGGCGAGGCTGTCCGGGTCGGCGAGGGCCTGTTCGAAGAGGGTTCGGCCGGCGCCTATCAGCCAGTCGCGGAAGTAGTCGAAGCCGTCGTCGCTGCAGCCGCCGTTGACGAGGTAGCCCGCGCCCCAGAGCAGCCAGGTGCAGGAGCGGGCCTTCTGCTGCGCGTAGTGCCGGTCGAAGTCCGCGATCTGATCGGGTGCCAGGCCGGCGAGGTGCTCGGTGAGCGCGTCGGCGTGTTCGCTCTCGTCGGCGGCGCCGGCGCGGGTGTCGTCGATGATCTGCCAGAAGGTGTCGAGATCCATGCCCGTCACCTTGGCAGGTGGGGCTGACACTCTCTCGCGCAAGCGGCAGAACGGTTTCAGTGGTTTCAACGGTTTCAGCAGCTTCAGCGGTTTCAGCGGGGCGTCTGGGTGCGGAAGCTGTGGCCGAGCTCGGGGCCGGGTCCGTAGTAGTGGCGGAAGTTGTAGATCAGCGGGCTCCAGCGGGCCGGGTCGACGTGCTGGGAGCCGGGGACGGCGATGCATCGACGGTAGGGCGGGGATCCTTCGGTGCGGGCCGAAGGATCCCCGTCGACCGGTCAGACCATCACGTGGCCGGGGGCCGACGGCCGCAGGGCACCACGCGAGGGGCCGCGATGGGGCCAGGTGGCCGACACCCAGCGGTCGCAAGGGGTTCGGGTCCGGATGGCGGCCCGAGCCAACCCATGTCACGTTACTCAAAGTGTTCACAAAAACACCTCGCGTTATCTCGATACTGCGGCGTGGCGCCTTGCGGTGACCACGCCCGACTGGAACGGAGACGGTATGGCAGGGATCAGACGCGGCCGGTCGCGCGGCAGGCTCGCCGCGGCGATCGGACTGGCGGTCATCGGCGTGACGGCGGGTTGGGGAGGAGGTTCGGCACAAGCCTTCCCGGCGCACGCCTTCCCGGCGCACGCCTTCCCGGCGCAGGAGACGGCATCCGTCAGACCTGCCGTCGCCTCACCTGCGGACGGCACGGACGGCGCGGACCGCGCGAACGGTGCGAACGGCGCAGACGGAAAGTCAGGCCCCCGGGCGCTGACCTGTCCGCCGGTCCCGGTGTGGGCGAACACCGGCGGTGGCGGTGACCAGCTGTACTCGTACAGCCCGACCGGTACGCAGCTGTCCGACGTGCCGCTGGTGCGGGATTACGGGGACATCGCGTGGAGTGCGGACGGCACAACGCTGTACGGGGTGTCCTGGCACGAAAGCCCGCCGACGCTGTACACGATCAACCCGGCCACCGGCGCGGAGACCAGCTCGGTGGTGATCACCGGTCCGGCCGCGGGTTTCGGGTCCGACTTCAACGCGCTGAGCTCCCGGCCCGACGGCACCCTGTTCATCGGATCGTTCTTCTCGAACCAGATCTGGACGCTCAACCCGACCACCGGGGTGAGCACGCTGTTCCCCGTCGCCTACCCCGCCACGCTCGTCTCCTCGGGCGACTTCATCACCCTGCCCGACGGTGACGTCCTCGGGGCGGCGTTCGATTCGTTCTTCCAGAACCCGACCTACTACTTCCGCATCCACCCGGACAACACGATCACCGAGATCGGCAACGTGCCGGGCTCCACGTACGGTCTGGCCCAGTCCGGCGGCAACGTCTACGTCTTCCGCGCGAACGGCACCATCGAGACCCTGAACTCGATCCCGGCCGGTCCCTCGACCGCGGTGATCCCCACCACCGTCGTCGTCAACACGGGTCACCCCTTCTACGGCGCCTCCTCCACCCAGGACAGCGGGAACTGCAACCTTCCGGCCGGCACCTCCTACACCGTCGCCAAGTCGGTCTCCCCGACCGGCCCGGTGAACGAGGGCGACACCCTGACCTACACCGAGACCGTCACCAACACCGGCACCAACCCGGCCACCTTCGCGGGTTTCAGTGACAACCTCTCGGCCGTGCTGACGGACGGCACGCTGGTGCCCGGCTCCGTCACCGCCAGCTCCGGAACGGCCGCCGTCACCGGGAACACCCTGACCTGGTCGGGCACACTGACCGCGCCGCCCGCCGCCGGGTCCACCGTGACCGTGAAGTACCAGGTGACGGTCAACAGCCCCGACACCGGCAACTACGCGCTGACCAACAACGTCGCGCCCACCATCGCGGGCGGCACCTGCGCGACCGCGACGGGCTGCACCACCACCGTGCTGGTCAACGTCCCCACCCCCACGATCGACAAGTCCGCGGCGGAGAGCTCGTTCGTCGCGGGGCAGACGATCCACTACACCTACGCCGTCACCAACAACGCCGGTGTGCCGCTGACGAACATCGCGGTCACCGACACCGGCCCCGGCACCCCGACGGTCACCTGCCCGCCCGGCCCGCTCGCGGCCGGCGCCACGGAGAACTGCACCGCCACCTACACCGCGACCGCCGCGGACGCGGCGGCGGGCACGATCACCGACACGGCGAACCTCACCGGCACCGTCGGCACCCAGACGGTGACCTCGACCAGCAACCAGGTCGTCGTGCCGCTGCGGGCGCTGACCATCACGAAGTCGGCCGTCCAGCCGAACTTCCAGGCCCCGGGCGAGACGCTCAACTACACGTACACCGTCACCAACACCGGCCAGGTCGCGCTGACCGGCGTGACGGTGACCGACCTGACGCCCGGCGTCACCGTCTCGGGCTGCGGAACCAACCAGCTCGCGCCCGGCCAGTCCACCACCTGCCAGGCCACCTACGTCACGACGGCGGCGGACGTAGCCGCCCAGAACGTACCCGACCAGGGCCAGGTCACCGGCACCGACACGGGCGGCCAGAGCGTCACCACGACCAGCAACAAGGTGAACACCCCGCTGGTCGCGATCACGGTGGTGAAGAAGGCCGCCGAGGCGCAGTACACCGCCGCCGGGCAGACCATCCACTACACGTACACGGTCACCAACACCGGCGCCCAGCCGCTGACCAACATCGGCGTGGTGGACAACGGCCCCGGCACCCCGACCGTCACCTGCCCCACCGGCCCGCTCGCGCCGGGCGTCTCCGAGAACTGCACCGCGACCTACGTCACCACCGAGGCCGACGTCGCCGCGGGCAAGGTCGTCGACACCGCCCAGGTGACCGGGAGCGCTCCCGGAGGCCGGACCGTCACCTCGACCAGCAACAAGGTGACCGTGCCCTACGCCGGGCTGAAGATCGTCAAGGCCGTCCAGGAGACCTCGTTCTCCGCCGCCGGCCAGGCCCTGCACTACACCTTCACCGTCACCAACACCGGTGACACGACGCTCGGTTCGATCGCCGTGACGGACTCCGGTCCGGGCACTCCGGCCGTCTCCTGCCCGGTGACCACCCTGGCCCCGGGCGCGTCCACGACCTGCACCGCGACCTACTCCACCGCCGACGCCGACGTGCAGGCCGGGAAGATCACCGACACCGCGACCGTCACCGGCACCACCCCCGACGGCACCCCGGTGACGGCGACCAGCAACACCGTGACCATCGTGGCCTGCACCCCCTGCGAGGACCAGGACCACGGCGGCTGCGACGGCAACAACTCCGGTGGCCACGGCGGCTGGGGCGACCACCACCCCGGCCCCGGCCAGTGGGACAACCACCCCGACGGCACCGCCCCCGGTGACACGTCGGCCGCCGAACACCCCGCCGGCACCCACCCCGCGCCCGTTCCCCCGCGCGACACCGCCGCGCAGGCACCCGCCCTGATGCTCGCGAACGCCGGATCCCCGGTGGCCCTGGCCGGCCTCGGCGGCGGCGCGCTGCTGGGCCTCGGCTGGCTCATCGCCGCCTTCGCCTCGGCCCGCCTGCGCCAGGACCGCTCCGGAGAGTGACCGCCCTCCACCACCCGGGCCGGCCCCGGCCCCGGCCCCGGCGACGCACACGGCACACACGCCGGGCGTAGCGGCCGGGAGGGCAGAGTGCGCCACCACTGATGGCGCACTCTGCCTGCTTTCTCGGCCGAACAGGGCCTAGCCGAGGACGGCGTCCACGGCGGCCGCCAGTGCCTCGCGCACCGCCGCGGGGGCGGTGAAGCGGCTCTGGTTCATCGCGCCGTGCCGCAGGATCAGCAGGGTGTCGGCCGCCCGGTCGGGGTCGGGGTGGCCGGCGGCGGCGAGCAGGCCGGTGAGCAGGGCGCGGAACCAGTCCATGTGCTCCTGGATCGCGCGGCTGACCGGGTGGTCGGGGTCCGGGTAGTCGGCGGCGGCGTTGATGAACGGGCAGCCGCGGAAGCCGGGGGCGCAGAACTCGTCGGCGATGCCCGTGAACAGGGCCGTCACGGCCTCGCGCGGAGGAAGGTCCGCCACTGCGGCGGCAGCCGCGCGGAAGAGGCGGTCGTGCTCGTGGACGTAGGCGAGCACGACGTCGTCCTTGGACGGGAAGTGCCGGTAGAAGGTCGCGTTGGCGACCGCCGACTCGCGGATCAGCTGGTCGATGCCCACCCCGCGCACGCCCTGGGCGTAGAAGAGCCGCATCGCCGCGGCCAGGATGCGAGCGCGCGGTGGCGCGGAATCTCTCGTCGTCATGGCTTGACGCTAACAGAAGGATCGTTCTACCTTGGAGAAGTAGAGAGAACGCTCCTTCTACTTCTCGGACCGGACGACCGCGCCCCGACCGGCCGCCGATCCCGATCCGATCCCCAACCCTCACGCACCAGGAGAGACCCCGCCATGCCCAGCAACCGCACCCCGGTCATGTTCATCCACGGCCTCTGGCTGCACTCCACGAGCTGGCAGGGCTGGGCCGACCGGTTCCGCGACGCCGGCTACGAACCGATCCTCCCCGAATGGCCCGGCGTCCCCGCCACCGTCGCCCAGGCCCGCAGGAACCCCGACCCCCAGGGCGGAATCGGCCTCGCCGAGATCTCCGCCCACCACGCCCGGATCATCCGCGACCTCGACACCCCGCCCGTCCTCGTCGGCCACTCCGTCGGCGGCTTCATCGCCCAGCACCTCCTCGGCCAGAACCTCGCCCGGGCAGCCGTCGCGATCTGCCCCGGCCAGATCAAGGGCGTCAAGGCCGTCGGACCCGCCCAGGCCAAGTCGGCCTTCGCGTTCCTGCGCAACCCCGGCAACACCAAGCGCGCCGTCTCACTCAACCCCGAGCAGTTCCGCTACGCGTTCGCCAACGCCGTCCCCCAGCAGGAATCCGACGCACTCTTCGACGAGTGGACCATCCCCAGCCCCGCCCGCCCGCTCTTCCAGCTCGCCCTCAGCAACTTCGCCCCCCACTCCCCCGCCAAGGTCGACACCCGCAACCAGGACCGCGGACCGCTCCTCCTCCTGTCCGGCAAGCTCGACCACACCGTGCCCGACGTGCTGATCCGCTCCACCCACAAGCAGTACCGCAAGTCCTCGGCCGTCACCGACTACCACCGCTTCGACGACCGCGGCCACTCCCTCACCGTCGACCACGGCTGGACCGAACTCGCCGACCACTCCCTCACCTGGCTCGACCGGCACCACATCGGCTGAGCAGACGGCACCGCCCGGCCCCGGCTCCCCGGCCCGCCGCCCGAAAGGTGCGGGCGGCGGGCTCGAACGGCGGCCCGGGGGTCAGCGGCGGCCGATGATCTTGGAGAACGTCGCGAGCGAGACGGTACCGGTCTTCTTGGCGGCATCGCCGACGATGCCCCAACTGCCGATGCTCTGACCATAGTTGGCGGTCAGCGCGGCGCCGCTCGCACCCTCCTTCGCCTGGGACATGTCCGTGCCGGTGGACATCTCGACGACCAGCGGGACCTGGGTGGAGAGGTTGACCGAGCCCTGGAGGACCTTGCCGGCGAGCTTGCCCGCCTTCTCGGAGGCGCCGACGACCTTGGCGCCCTTGGTGCCGATGTAGTTGAACACCTTGGTCGCGTCGGAGGCTCCGGAGCCGCCGGTCTCGGCGAGGAAGGTGAGCCCGGCCCGGCGGACGCCGACGCTGGCCTTGTAGGAGGCCTTGGCGCCGGTGCCGATCGTCTTGACGATGGCCTTGCCCGCCTTGAGGCTCTTGGCGACCGCGCCGACACCGGGCAGGGCGGCGAGCGCGTCCGCGCCCAGGCCGACGATCGTGGCCGCGTCCCAGTCGCCCTTGATCGCGGCGTCCACGGTGTGGGCGCCGAGCGCGGCGATGGCGGTGACGGCGGCGACCGGGCCCGCGATCGGCGTGAGGACCGGGATGAGGGCCAGGACGCCGGCGACGGCGGACACGATGCCCAGGATGTCCCCGAAGACGGACCAGAAGCTGCTGCCCTGCTCCTCGGCCGCCTTGCGGGCGGCCTCGGCCTTCAGGTACTCGAACTCCTGGCCCCGGGTCTGGATGACCCGGGTGAACTCGCGGTCGGTGAGCAGGCATTGCAGCTGGAGCTCGGCCTGGAGGGCCAGGGCCATGTCGACCAGGTCGTACAGGCGCCCGTCCTTGATCCACTCCCGGGGGTAGCCGTTGTCGGTGAGCCGGTAGTAGACACCCTCGCCCGAATACCCGCCCATGGCCAGGGACGGTATCGAGCCGAGGCGACGAGCGACGGAGGAGTGCCGGAAGGCGATCACGCCCGCCGTACGAGGAAAGTCGGGGTCCGCCCCGAAGGGAGACTTGGCAGCCTCCCTGGGCAGGAACTGCTTGAAGTCCGCCAGTTCCTGTGCGACCTTCTGGTCGGAGTACGCGTAGCCTCCAAGCTCCCAGTCCAAGCGGTGGAGTGCGTCGATGACCTGGTCGCGCTGGAAGACGTACAGGCGCAGGAGCTGGTCGATCCGGTAGTGGTCTTCGGGGCGCAGCGCCTCCGGGTCCCACCCCCAGATCTTCATCGCGTCCTTGCTGTTGGTGGTGTACATGTTCAGTTCGCTCTGAACGTTGAAGACGATCTTGTCCTGGTTGCCCGGCTGGTAGCCCAGGGCCTCCAGGTCGACATTGAGCCGGTACTCGATCTCCATGGGTCTGTCCCCTTTCCCGGTCAGGCCGCGGTGGCGGTGTCGAAGGTGATCGTGCGGCAGACCTCGGCGAGGATCTCCACGCAGGAGTCCCACTCGGGGAGGTTCTCCGTGGCGATCGCGAAGTCGGCCATCGCCAGCCGCCCCGGGATCGGCACGAACACGTGCAACTGACGGACCACGGTCGGGCCGCCGCCGTCGCCGAGCAGGTTCACCGGGCGCTCGACCTTGCGTTCCTCGGTGAGCAGCACCGCGGGGCCGGCTTCGAGCCGGACGACGCCGACCTCGGCGTCCGGGTAGATGGCGCCCATGGTGCGCGCCAGGCGGTGGACGGTCTGCTCGTTGGACAACTCGCTGGGGCGGGCGGTGACGGTCAGGATCGCCGAGGCCAGCTTCTCCTCGGGCTTCTCCTTCGTCGGCCCGTACAGCAGCGTGCCCGCGTAGACGGCGCCGGCGGCGGACAGCAGCTCGTACATCGTCTGCTGGGTCAGGACGGCTGCCCCTATCTCCTCGTCCGACGGCTTCGGGTCGACCATGTTCAGCCGCTCGATCAGCCGGTTGGTGTTCACCTCCGCCGACACGGAGAAGTCGAGGTCGGTGAACGCCTCCGGGACTTGGAAGCTGATCGGCAGGTCGATCGTGGCGTCGGGCACAGGGGCGCTCCTCACAGGCGGGACACGGATGCGGCCCGCCGCACGACGCGGCAGGACCGCCCGCCATGATCGACGGCCCGGCGGGACCACCGACCCCACCGCCACCCACGGCGCGCGGCCGCTGGCGCGAACCGATCCGCCTTACGTCCCACCTGGACCGAATTGCCCACCCGAACACACGTCTCACCCGTAACCGGAACGGCCTGATCCACCGTCACCCACATGGCCCAAGCGGCCCATTGCACGGCACGGCGCCGCCGGGAACGTCCGCGAAGCGGAACGCCGCGCCGACCGGGGAGGTCGTGCGCGGCGTTCGCCGGGAGAGTCGAGAGAGTCGAGAGAGTCGAGAGAGTGCGGCGGTGGGTCACACCGCGCCGAGGCGGCTCGGGGCTCCCGGGGCGGGCTTCAGGTAGCGGACGGCGGCTGCTGTCGTCAGGGCGATCAGGGTGACGGTGAGGAGGTACTGGCAGAGCAGGCCGAGATCGCCGAGCTGGTTGTCGTACCAGGTGAAGAACGCGTTGCCGGTGAGGCCGAGACTGAGGACCGGCGGGAGGACGGCCAGTGCGGTCGCGGCCGGTAGCAGCCGGCCCCAGCGGAGGGATGCGAGCGAGAGCAGGGCCAGCGGGATGCAGGCCCCCATCGACGTCAGCACGGGCTGGGGAAGTACGGGGAGGGCGCTCTCGTGAAGAAGTGCGCTGAGACGGCCCAGGTTGGACAGCAGGAGGCTCGCGACCATCACCAGGGCGGGCGGGACGGCGGCGCGCGGTCGGCGGGCGATCGTGCTCTCCAGCAGGTCGCCGGGGGCGGCGAAGAGCAGCAGGGACCACAACACGTTCGCGCCGGACGACATGATCAGGAGGGTGTAGTCCGGCGGAAAGCCCGGCACCACGGTCCACATCGCATGCTGCTGGACGAAGCACTGGGCGATGGCGGCCACTCCGGCCAGGGCGGCCAGGGTCCGGACGGTGGTCCACCGGCGGAACAGCAGGGCTACCACGACCAGCAACCAGAGCACCTGATTGACATCCTCCCTGCCCTAAAGGACGGGGATTCCTAGCTCACTTCGCCTGGCCGTCAGCGACGGGCAGGGCTTACAAGATCAGCACTAGCCGGGTCGAGACCAGCCCG
>NZ_JBHWIO010000153.1:0-9606 GCF_042732075.1 Kitasatospora sp. NPDC059812 | reverse complement strand
GCCGCCCCGCCAGCGCCCCCGGCCCCCGGTGCGGTACATCCGGCTGCCCGCCGGCCCGAACGGGTCGGCGACGAAGCGCCCGGCCGTCAGGGACGGCCGGTTCAGGTAGCCGCGCGCCAGCCCGGCCCCGGCCAGGTACAGCTCGCCCGTGACGCCGGGGGCGACCGGCCGCAGGGCCGCGTCCAGCACGTACGCCCGGCTGTTGGCGATCGGGCGGCCGATCGGCACCGGCAGCGGGCAGTCGGCGGGGTCGGCCGGCAGCGGGAAGGCGGTGATCACGTGGGTCTCGGCCGGGCCGTAGTGGTTGTGCAGCACCCGGCCGGGCCCGCGGGCCTGGAGGCGCCGCAGGCCGCCGCCCAGGCGCATCGCCTCGCCGGCCTGCGCGATCAGCCGCAGGTCCGGCAGGTCCCGCCCGTGTTCCTCGGCCGCCTCCGCCAGTGCCTCGATCACCAGGTTGGGGGCGAAGAGCTCCGCCACCCGGTGGTGCTCCAGCCACCGGGCGAGGAGTTCGGCACTGCGGCGCTGCTCGTCGGTCGGCACCACCAGGGTCTTGCCGAACAGCAGCGCGGAGAGCATCTCCTGCACCGAGACGTCGAAGCTGAGCGCGGTGAACTGCGCGGTGCGCGTGCCCGTCCCGCCGCCGACGGCGCGGTGGTGCCAGTGCAGCAGGTTCGTCAGGGCGCCGGAGGGCATCACCACGCCCTTGGGCCGGCCGGTCGAGCCGGACGTGTAGATGACGTACGCCGGGTGCCGGGCGTCCGGTGCGACCAGCGGGTCGGTGTCCGGGTACGTCCCGGGCGCGTCGACGGCCGCGAGGTCGTCGAGCACCACGGCCGGCCGGGTGTCCTCCAACATGTACGCGATCCGGGCGGCCGGGTACTCCGGGTCGACCGGCAGGTAGGCCGCCCCCGTCTTGAGCACCGCGAGGACGGCCACCACCAGCTCCGCCGAGCGCGGCAGGCACAGGGCGACGATCCGTTCCGGCCCCACCCCGCGCCCGATGAGCGCGTGGGCCAGCCGGTTGGCGCGGGCGTTCAGCTCCCGGTAGGTGAGCACGGTGTCCTCGAACACCACCGCTTCGGCCGCCGGGGTGGCCTGGGCCTGCGCCTCGAACAGCGCGGCCGGGCCGGTGCCGGGGTACGGGCACCCGGTGTCGTTGCGCGCGTCCAGCAGTTCGTGCCGTTCCTCGGCGGTGAGGACGTCGATCCGGCTCAGCGGCCGGTCCGGCTCGGCCGCCGCCGCCGCGAGCAGCCGCAGCCAGCGGGCGAGCAGGGTCTCCACCGTGGCCCGGTCGAACAGGTCGGTGGCGTACTCGACGTGGCCGATGATGCCCTCCGGCGCCCCGCCGGTGCCGCCGCGCTCCAGCAGGTGGAAGGAGAGGTCGAACATCGCGGTGGGCGACTGCAACAGCACGAGCTCGGTGGCCAGGCCGGGCAGCTCGAAGGCGGAGCGCGGCGCGTTCTGCAGCGCGAGCAGCACCTGGAACAGCGGCTGACGGGCCGACGACCGGACCGGGTTGAGGGCCTCGACCAGGTGGTCGAACGGCAGCTCCTGGTGGGCGTACGCGGCCAGCGAGGTGTCCCGGACGCGGCCGAGCAATTCGGCGAAGGTCGGGTCCCCGCTCGTGTCGGTGCGCAGCACCAGCGTGTTGACGAAGAACCCGACCAGCTCGTCCAGCGCCTGGTCCGTCCGGCCCGCGATCAGGCTCCCGACCGGGATGTCCTCACCCGCACCCAGCTTGCTGAGCAGGGCCGAGAACCCCGCCTGGAGCACCATGAAGACGCTCGCGCCGCGCTCACGGCCCAAGCGGACCAGCGCCTCGTGCAGTTCGGCGTCCAGCTCGACGGCGAGGTGTCCGCCCCTGCTGGAGACGGCCGTGGGGCGGGGCCGGTCGGCGGGCAGCCGGATCTGCTCCGGCAGGCCGGCCAGCTGCCCGGTCCAGTAGTCCGCCTGGCGGGCGAACAGGCTCTCCGGGTCGGTGCGGTCCCCGAGCAGCCGGTCGTGCCACAGGGTGTAGTCGGCGTACTGCACCGGCAGGTCCGCCCAGGCCGGTTCCTCGCCGCGCAGCCGCGCCGCGTACGCGGTGGACAGGTCGGCGGACACCAGGCCCAGCGACCAGGCGTCGCCCGCGATGTGGTGGATCACCACGAGCAGCACGTACGCGTCCGCCGCCAGTTCGAACAGCTCGGCGCGCACGGGCGCTTCGGCCGCCAGGTCGAAGCCGCGGCCCACGGCCTCGGTCAGCGCCTGGGGCAGGCCCGCCTCGTCGGTCCGGGTGACGGACAGGTGCGGCCGGGCCGTCTCGGCGTCCAGGACCTGCTGGTACGGCACGCCGTCGATCTGGGGGAAGGCCGTGCGCAGGCTCTCGTGGCGGGCGACGACGTCCCCGAGCGCCGCCCGCAGCGCGTCCTGGTCCAGGTCGCCGGTCAGGCGCCAGGCCAGCGGGATGTGGTACATCGCGCTGGCGCCCTCCAGTTGGTCGACGAACCACAGCCGCCGCTGCGCGTACGACAGCGGCACGCGGTCGGGCCGCTCCGCGCGGCCCAGGGCGAGCCGTGCCCGGTCGGCCCCGCCCAGGCCGGCGGCCAGCCCGGCCACCGTCGGGGTCTCGAACAGGCTGCGCAGCTCCAGCTCCACGCCCAGGGTCGCACGGACGCGGGCCACCAGCCGGGTGGCGAGCAGGGAGTGCCCGCCGAGGGCGAAGAAGTCGTCGTCGGCGCCGACCTGTGACACTCCCAGCACCTCCGCGAACAGTCCGGCGAGGACGTGTTCCTGCGGGGTGTGCGGAGCCCGGCCGGCCGGGGCGCCGGTGGTGTCGGGCTCGGGCAGGGCGCGCCGGTCGAGCTTGCCGTTGCCGGTCAGCGGCAGGGCGTCGAGGGCGACGTACGCGGCCGGCACCATGTGGTCCGGCAGCCGCTCGCGCAGGTGGGCGCGGAGCTCGTCCGGCTCGGCGGCCGCCCCGGCCACGGGCACCAGGTAGGCGACCAGCCGGGTGTCGTCGGCGCGGTCCTGCCGGGCGGTCACCGCGACCTGGCGGATCTGCGGGTGCTGGGCCAGGGCCGCCTCGATCTCGCCGAGCTCGATCCGGAAGCCGCGCACCTTCACCTGGTCGTCCGCCCGGCCCGCGTACTCCAGTGCGCTGTCCGGGCGTCGGCGCACGAGGTCCCCGCTGCGGTACATCCGGCTGCCCGCCGGCCCGTACGGGTCGGCGACGAACCGCCCGGCGGTCAGGCCGGGCCGGTTCAGGTAGCCGCGCGCCAGCCCGGCGCCGGCCACGTACAGCTCGCCGACGACCCCGGGGGGCACCGGCTGGAGGTACGCGTCGAGCACGTGGGCGCGCAGGTCGGGGATCGCGGTGCCGATGACGCTCGCCGGGCCGGCGGTGTACGCGCCGTCCAGTTCCGCGTAGGTGACGTGCACGGTGGTCTCGGTGATGCCGTACATGTTGACCAGCCGCGGCGCACCGTCCGGGTGGCGCTCGAACCAGGGCGCCAGCCGGGCGGGCTCCAGGGCCTCGCCACCGAACACCACCGTGCGCAGGGCGAGTTCACACGGGTGCTCGGCGTCGGCCTGCATCAGCTGGTAGAAGGCGGACGGCGTCTGGTTGAGCACCGTCACCCGCTCGCGGGCGAGGAGCTCCAGGAACCGCTCCGGTGCGCGGGTGACGTCGAACGGCACCACGACCAGTCGGCCGCCGTGCAGCAGCGGCCCCCAGATCTCCCAGACCGAGAAGTCGAAGGCGTAGGAGTGGAAGAGCGTCCAGACGTCCTCGGCGGAGAAGTCGAACCAGTGCCGGGTGGCGTCGAACAACCGCACCACGTTGCGGTGCGGGACCACCACGCCCTTGGGCTTCCCGGTGGATCCGGAGGTGTAGATGACGTAGGCGGCGCTGTCAGGTGCGGCGGTGACCGCGGGGTCCGTGTCCGGCAGGCCGTCCAGGTCGGCGGTGTCCAGCAGGAGCCGGTCGACCCCGTCCGCGCCCGGCAGATCGCCACTGCGGCGGTCCGTCAGGAGCAGCGCGGGCCGGGCGTCGTCGAGCAGGTGGGCGATCCGGGCGGCCGGGTAGTCCGGGTCGACCGGCAGGTACGCGGCGCCGGCCTTGAGCACGGCGAGGACGGCCACCACCAGCTCGGCCGAGCGCGGCAGCGCCAGCGCCACCAGTTGCTCCGGCCCCACACCCCGCTCGATCAGCGCGTGCGCGAGCCGGTTGGCCCGGGCGTTCAGCTCGCCGTACGTCAGCGCGGACTCGCCGCACACCACCGCGACCGCGTCCGGCCGCTCCCGCGCCTGGGCCTCGAACAGCGCGGGCAGCCCGGTGGTCTCGGCCGTCGTCGCGGGGACCGGTCCCGCCGGCAGCAGTGCGTGCCGCTCCTCGGCGGAGAGCAGGTCGAGCCGGCTGAGCCGTCGCCGGGGGTCGGCGACCGCCGCCGTGAGCAGGCGCACCCAGCGCGCGATCACCGTCTCGACGGTCGCCCGGTCGTACAGGTCGCGGGCGTACTCGACGAATCCGTCGATCCCCTCGGGGGCGCCGTCCTCGGAGTGCCGTTCGGACATCGAGAAGATCAGGTCGAGCTTGGAGGTGGTCGTGGTCAGTTTGACCTCGCCGGTCTCCAGCCCGGGCGGGGTGAAGTCGGCCCTCGGGGCGTTCTGGAGCACCAGCATGACCTGGAACAGCGGGTGGTGGGACAGCGACCGGGCCGGGTTGAGGGCCTCGACCAGGTACTCGAACGGCAGCTCCTGGTGGGCGTAGGCGGCCAGCGAGGTGTCCCGGACGCGGCCGAGCAGTTCGGCGAAGGTCGGGTCCCCGCTCGTGTCGGTGCGCAGCACCAGCGTGTTGACGAAGAACCCGACCAGCTCGTCCAGCGCCTGGTCCGTCCGGCCCGCGATCAGACTGCCGACCGGGATGTCCTCACCCGCGCCCAGCTTGCTCAGCAGGGCCGAGAGCCCTGCCTGGAGCACCATGAAGAGGCTGGTGCCGTGCGCGCGGGCGAGCTCGCGCAGGCCCTGGTGCAGCTGCGCGTCCAGTCCGGTGCGCACGAAGTCGCCCCGGTGCGAGGCCATCGCGGGGCGGGGCCGGTCGGTGGGCAGCTGGAGCTGCTCCGGCAGGCCGGCCAGTTGCCCGGTCCAGTAGTCCGCCTGCCGGGCGAACAGGCTGTCCCGGTCGGCGGCGTCGCCCAGCAGTTCGTGCTGCCACAGCGTGTAGTCGGCGTACTGGACGGCCAGCGCCTCCCAGGACGGCTCCTCGCCTCGGCGGCGCGCCGCGTAGGCGGCGGTCAGGTTCTGCGCCAGCGGGCCGAGCGACCAGCCGTCGCCCGCGATGTGGTGGACCACCAGCAGCAGGACGTGCTCGTCCGGCGCCAGTTCGAACAGTTCGGTGTGCAGCGGCAGGTCGGTGCCCAGGTCGAACTGGCAGGCCAGCGCCGTGGCCAGGACGGCGTCCAGCTCCGCTTCGGTGGTGCGGCGCAGGTGCAGCCGGGGGCGGGCCGCCACGACGTCCAGCACCTGCTGGTACGGCACGCCGTCCACGGCCGGGAAGAGCGTGCGCAGGCTCTCGTGCCGGGCCACCACGTCCGCCAGCGCCGCCGTGAGCGCCTCGCGGTCGAGCGGTCCGGTCAGCCGCCAGGCCAGCGGGATGTTGTAGTTGGCGCTGGCGCCCTCCAGCTGGTGCAGGAACCACAGCCGGCGCTGGGCGAACGACAGCGGGGTCTTCTCCGGGCGCGGGTAGGGCGCCAGGGCCAGCTGGGCGCGGCGGGCGCCGGCGAGGGCGGCGGCCAGCGCGGCCGGGGTCGGGGACTCGAACAGGGTGCGCAGCTCCAGCTCGACCCCGAGGGTCGCGCGGACCCGGGCGGCCAGCCGGGTGGCGAGCAGGGAGTGCCCGCCGAGGTCGAAGAAGCTGTCCTCGACGCCGGCCTCGGCCACCCCGAGGACCTCGGCGAACAGCTCGCAGAGGATCTGCTCCTGCGGGGTGCGCGGTGCGCGGCCGGCTCCCGCCCCCGCCGAGACGAGCTCCGGTGCGGGCAGCGCCCGGCGGTCCAGCTTCCCGTTGGTGGTCAGCGGCAACGCGTCCAGCTCGACGAACGCCGAGGGCACCATGTACTCCGGCAGCCGCTCGCGCAGGTACGCGCGCAGCTCGGCCGAGCGCGGGGCCACGTCGGCGGCCGGCACCAGGTACCCGACCAGCCGGGTGTCGTCGGCGCGGTCCTGCCGGGCGAGGACGGCGGCCTGGGCGACGCCGGGGTGCGCGGCCAGGGCCGCCTCGATCTCGCCGAGCTCGATCCGGAAGCCGCGGACCTTCACCTGCTGGTCGGCCCGGCCGACGAAGCTCAGGCTGCCGTCCGTGGCCCTGCGCACCACGTCGCCGCTGCGGTACATCCGGCTGCCCGCCGGCCCGTACGGGTCGGCGACGAAGCGCCCGGCGGTCAGGCCCGGCCGGTTCAGGTAGCCGCGCGCCAGCCCGGCGCCCGCCACGTACAGCTCGCCCGCCACGCCCGGGGCCACCGGCCGCAGGTGGGGGTCCAGCACGTAGGCGCGCAGGTCGGGGATGGCGGCGCCGACCACGCTGGCCGCCCCCGCGGTCGCGGCCGAGCAGTCGAGCGCCGCGTAGGTGACGTGCACGGTGGTCTCGGTGATGCCGTACATGTTGACCAGCCGCGGCGCGTCGTCCGGGTGCCGTTCGTACCAGGCCGCCAGGCGGGCGGGCTCCAGGGCCTCGCCGCCGAACACGACGGTCCGCAGGGCGAGTTCGCGCGGGTTCTCGGCGTCGGCCTGCATCAGCTGGTAGAAGGCGGACGGCGTCTGGTTGAGCACCGTCACCCGCTCGCTGGCGAGGAGCTCCAGGAACCGGCCGGGCGAGCGGCTGGTCTCGTAGTCCACGACCACCAGCCGGCCGCCGTACAGCAGCGGGCCCCACAGTTCCCAGACCGAGAAGTCGAAGGCGTAGGAGTGGAAGAGCGTCCAGACGTCCTCGGCGGAGAAGTCGAACAGCGCCCGCGTGGTGCCGAACAGCCGCACCACGTTGCGGTGCGGGACCACCACGCCCTTGGGCTTCCCGGTGGAGCCCGAGGTGTAGATGACGTACGCCGGGTGACCGGGATCGACGGTGACCCCCGGGTCCGTGTCCGGCAGCCCGTCCAGGTCGGCGGTGTCCAGCAGGAGCCGGTCCACGGACTCCGCGCCGGGCAGGTCACCGATCTGACGAGTCGTCAGCAAAAGCGCGGGGCGGGCGTCCTGGAGCAGGTAGGAGATCCGGGCCGCCGGGTACTGCGGGTCGACCGGCAGGTACGCGGCGCCGGCCTTGAGGACGGCCAGGACGGCGACCACCAGCTCGGCCGAGCGCGGCAGCGCCAGGGCGACGAGCTGCTCCGGCCCCACACCCCGGCCGATCAGCGCGTGGGCCAGCCGGTTCGCCCGGGCGTTCAGCTCGCCGTACGTCAGCGCGGCCTCGCCGCACACCACCGCGACCGCCGCCGGGTCGGCCCGCACCCGCTCCTCGACGAGCGCGGTGATGGTGCTCTGCGGAGTGTCGTCCTCGGCACCCGCCGCGGACGGCAGCAGTTCGCGCAGTTCGTCCGGCGACAGCACGTCGATCCGGCCGATCCGGCGGCCCGGGTCGGCGGCCACGGCCCGCAGCAGGCGCAGCCAGCGCTCGACGAGGTCCGCCGCGGTGGCCGTGTCGAAGAGGTCGGTGCTGTACTCCAGCACGCCCGACAGGCCGTCCTCGCCGGGCTGTTCGGTCAGGATGAAGGTCAGGTCGCACTTGGCCGTACCGGTGTGCACCAGATCGGTCGTCACCCGCAGCCCCGGCAGGTCGAAGGTGCCTGTGGGCGCGTTCTGCAGGGCGAGCATGGTCTGGAAGAGCGGGTGGTGGGCGAGCGACCTGGTCGGGTTCACCGCCTCCACCAGCTGCTCGAACGGCAGGTCCTGGTGGGCGTACGCGGCCAGCGCGCCGGCCCGGACCCGGCCCAGCAGTTCGGTGAAGGTCGGGTCGCCGGTCAGGTCGGTGCGCAGCACCAGCGTGTTGACGAAGAACCCGACCAGCTCGTCCACGGCCTCGTCGGTGCGCCCGGCGATCGGGGTGCCGATCGGTACGTCGGTGCCGGCGCCGAGCTTGCCGAGCAGGGCGGCCAGCCCGGCCTGGAGCACCATGAACAGGCTGGCGCCGCCGCCCCGGGCGAGCTCGCGCAGGCCCTGGTGCAGTTCGGCGTCGAGCCGGACCGGCAGTTGCGCTCCCCGGAAGGACATCGCGGCCGGCCTGGGCCGGTCGAAGGGCAGCTCGGTCTGTTCCGGCAGCCCCGCGAGCCGCTGCGACCAGGAGGCGAGCTGCCGGCTCTGGAGGCTGTCCGGATCGCTCTCCGCGCCGAGCAGCTCCCGCTGCCACAGGGTGTAGTCGGCGTACTGGACGGGCAGTCGGGCCCACTCGGGCTTCCCGCCCGCCGCCCGTGCGGCGTACGCGGCGGTCAGGTCCCGCGCCAGCGGGCCCATCGACCAGCCGTCGCCCGCGATGTGGTGCACCACCAGCAGCAGGGCGTGCTCGTCCGCGCCCAGCTCGAACAGCTCGGTGCGCAGCGGGGGCTGGGCCGCCAAGTCGAAGCCGTGCCGGGCCGCCTCCGCCAGCCGCTGCGGCAGGTCGCCCGCGGCGACCGCGGTGACGCGCAGCCGGGGCCGGGCGGCGTCGGGGTCCAGCACCCGCTGGCACGGCTCGCCGTCGACCACCGGGAAGACGGTGCGCAGGCTCTCGTGCCGCTCGACGACGTCGGCCAGTGCGGCTTCCAGGGCCCGCCGGTCGAGGTCCCCGGACAGGCGCAGGGCCAGCGGCACGTTGTAGGTGGCGCCGGGCCCCTCCATGCTGTGCAGGAACCACAGCCGGCGCTGCGCGAAGGACAGCGGCACCGTGTCGGGCCGCTCGCGTCGCGACAGCGCGGGCCGCGCCCGGCCTGCCCGGTCCACGGTCGCCGCCAGGCCCGCGACGGTCGGCGCGTCGAACAGGTCGGCCAGGGCCAGCTCCACGCCGAGCACCGAGCGGGCCCGGGCGATCAGCCGGGTGGCCAGCAGCGAGTGCCCGCCGAGGTCGAAGAAACTGTCGTCCGCGCCGACCCCGGACACGCCGAGGACGTCGGCGAAGAGGCCGGCGAGCACCTGCTCGGCCGCGCTGCGCGGGGCCCGTCCGGCGGTGACCGGCGCCGGGCCGGGGGCCGGGAGCGCCTGGCGGTCGAGCTTGCCGTTGGGCGTCAGCGGGAGCCCGTCCAGCAGCACGAACGCGCCGGGCACCAGGTGCTCGGGCAGCCGTTCGCGCAGGTGGGCGCGGAGCCCGTCCGGCTCGACCCGCTCCCCGGCGGTCGGGACGACGTAGGCGACCAGCCGGGGCTCGTCCTCGGTACGCACCACGGCGGCGGCCCGAGCGACCTGCGGGTGCTCGGCGAGGACGGCCTCGACTTCGCCGAGCTCCACTCGGAAGCCGCGGACCTTGACTTGGTCGTCGGTCCGGCCGAGGAACTCCAGATTCCGGTCTGCACCCCAGCGCACCAGGTCGCCGGTGCGGTACATCCTCGAACCACTCGGACCGAACGGGTCCGCCACGAACCGCCCGGCGGTCAGGCCCGGCCGGTT
>NZ_JBHWIO010000152.1:3543-10246 GCF_042732075.1 Kitasatospora sp. NPDC059812 | reverse complement strand
GCGCCGCCGCGGCGCCCGGCGCGCGGGCGCGGCGCGCGCGCGGCGCCCGCCCGCGGGCGCGCGCGGGCGGGGGGGCCCCCCGGCCCCGCGCCGGGCACCGGGGAGGCCGGCCGTGGCAGGTGCGCGGAGCCCGACCCTCCGGGGTGGGATTACGCCATCAAAGGTCTGGTTTCGGTCTGCTCGGCACTTCGAAGGCAGAATCGCGGTCATGGCATGGGAATCGCATGGCAAAGTCTCTTCATGGCGCATGTGAAATGTCACATGTGCTACCTCACCTGTTCTGATCGTTCCTCGTACCCTCCGAAGGAGGAGGCAATGAACCGCATCACCCGGATCGCCTCGGGCGCGGCCGGCGCCGTCGCCCTGCTCGCGGCGCCGGTGCCGGCGCTCGCCGTGTCGACCAACGGCGCGGCCGAGACCGCCGCCACGGTGACGACCTGCGGCTACAGCGGCCTGCAGGCCGGGCTGTCGACCAAGGTCTGCGCCGAGGTCACCGGCGCCAGCGTCGTGCTGTACGGGCAGATCGGCCTCGCCGGTCCGCCCACCCCGGACACCCCGTGGCCGCCGAAGCCGCAGGAACTGCTCACCCGCCTGTCGGTCGGGGTGGTCGGCGGCGAGTCGCTCGGCTCGGCGAGCGGGCGCGCCGTGTTCACGGCCGCCACCGTGCGGGTCGACGGCGTCAGCGTCACCGTGCCGTGCGGTTCGACCCTCCACGCGACCTTCGCCGTCGAGTCGATCTGGCGGGGGCCGGCCCCGGTCGAGGTGGATGTACCTGTACTCTGCTGACGGAACCTCACCATGACCGCCGAGTCCGGGAGTTGGCAGCGTCCCGGGCTCGGCTTCCGGCGTTCCCGCGCGCCCTCTGGATGTGACGTGGACCACCCGGGGGTGGCCCCGGCGGGCCGGGCGGCCGCCAGGCGACGGCCGGGCGCCCACTGTGACGACTTGAAGAAATCTTCATCTGTGGCGATGATGCTTGCCGGCCGCCGGTGAGGACGCGGCCGCACGCTCACCGAGCCGTACCCGAGGGAGGGACGCGGACCATGCCCGTCCCGCTGTACCAGGCCAAGGCGGAGTTCTTCCGCACCCTCGGCCACCCGGTCCGGATCCGGGTGCTGGAACTGCTCCAGGACGGGCCCCGGCCGGTGCGCGAGCTGCTGGCCGAGATCGAGGTCGAGCCCTCCAACCTCTCCCAGCAGCTCGCGGTGCTGCGCCGTACCCAACTGGTCGCCGCCACCCGCGAGGGCAACACCGTGGTGTACGCGCTCAGCACCCCGGACGTGGCCGAGCTGCTGCGGGCCGCGCGCCGGATCCTGACCGAGCTGATCACCGACCAGGGCGCGCTGCTCACCGAACTGCGCGAGCCCGGCGGCCGGCCGCACCGTTGAGCCCGCCGAGGCCCTCGGGCCGGTCGAGCGTGTCGAGCCCTTCGAGCCCGTTGAACCCTTCGAGCCCGTCGGGCCCGCTGAACCCGCGCCCGACCCGGCCGGCCGACCCGAGGAGAACCCCCGCCATGAGCGAGAGCACGAGCGACGGCACGCGCGAGGAGAAGCGCCGACGCAAGGCCATGCTCATCCGGGCGGGCATCTACATCTTCGCCACGCACCTGTTCGCCGGCTTCGTGCTGCTGCTGTTCGCGCTCGGCGGCCGCAAGTAGGCACCTCCTACGTCCGAGGGCCGTCCGTCACGAGGTAGCGGTCGCTGGTGCTGGTCCAGGCCTGGACGCCCTCGATGAGCTCCCGGGTGCCGTCCAGGTACCAGCGCCCGGCCGGGTGGCGGTGGCGCAGGTCGCTGCGCAGGGCGTCGTTCTCCCGCCGCAGCCGGGCGACCCGGGAGCGGACGGCGCCGACGGCCCGGCTGCGGGTGCAGCCGCGGATCCGTTGCAGGGTGAGGACGGTGTTGAAGGCGGCCGCGCTCTGGCGTTCCTCCCGCTCCAGTGAGTACAGGTCGTTGATCAGCGTGGCGGCGTCGGCGGTGTTGGCACGCAGCCGGTGCAGTGCGGGCTCTGCGTGGAGGGCGGCGGGGGCGTCGGCGCCGTGGACCCGTTCCAGTATGTTCATGAACGGGTAGAGACAGCTGCCGTGGCGGCGCAGCCGCATGGTCTCGGGCAGGCCGAGGGCGGGGACGGTGCCGTGGGCGCGGTGTTCGGCCTCGGCGGGGAAGGTCTCCAGACAGGCCTGCCACTCCCGGGCGGCCCGGGCGCGCCAGTTGGGGGACATGCCCTGCGCCTGGCGGCTCCACAGGTCGTGCCAGGCGCGGAGCACGTGGTCGCCGGAGCGCGGCGCCGGGCCCGCGCCGACCGGCGCGGAGGCGCCCGTCCGATCGGCCCCGGTGCGGTACAGGACGTCGATGAGCGGGTCGACGACGTCGCGGGCTTCGACGGGGCGGCGCCCGGGCGGGCCGTCGAAGCGGTCGTCGAGGATGGTGAACCAGCCCAGCATGTCCACCAGCAGGTCGAGGTCGGCGCCGTGCGCGCGGGGGAAGGCGTGGCCGATCAACTCGTGCAGGGCGTAGGCCCCGTAGCGGGTCATCTCGGGCGGGGTGAGGAGGTTGCGGCCGACCACCCAGGCGGCGTGCCGGGCCGCGGCGGTGCGCAGTTCGCCGGACCGTTGCGGGAGTTGGGGCGCGGCGGGGGCCGAGGCGGGGATGCTCACCGGGCAGCGGGCCGCCGGCGGGGCCTCGACGGCCGCCCGGTCCTCTCCCGCCCGGTCCTCTCCCGCTCGGTCCTCTCCCGCTCGGTCCTCTCCCGCCCGGTCGTCCCCCGCCCGGCCCTCTCCCACCCGGTCGTCCGGCGGGCTGTCCGGGCGGGGCACCCGGGCGCCGCGCGGGGTCAGCCGCACGCGCAGCCCGTGCGCCTGGACCGTCGTCCACACCACTTCCCGGGCCCGGGTGCCGGGGACGGCCACCGGCCGCCAGCGGCGCAGGATCGCGGCCGCCGCGACCGTCAGCTCGGCCCAGGCGAAGGCCTCCCCGATGCACTTGTGCTTGCCGGCCCCGAACGGGAGGAAGGAGTGCCGCCCGGCCCCGCCGGACTGCCAGCGCTCCGGGCGGAAGCGCAGCGGGTCCGGGTAGCGGTCCGGATCGCGGTGCAGTGCGGTGAGGCTGTAGAGCAGTTCGGTGCCGGCCGGGATCCGGTACGGGCCGAGGTCCACCGGCACCTGGGCGGTGCGCATCAGGAAGGCGTTGGGCGCGTGCAGCCGCACCACCTCCTGGGTGACGCTGCGGGTGTAGGTGAGCCTGGCCAGCGCCTCGGGGGTGGGGGCGGCTCCGGCGGGCAGGTGCTCGTCGAGTTCGGCGAGCACCCGGGCCTCCACCTCGGGGTGGCGCAGGAGTTCGTCGAGGAGCCAGGTCAGTGTGGTGGAGACGGTCTCGGTGCCGGCGCCGAACATGGTGATCGCCTCGGACCGGACGTCCGCCTCGGTGAGCGGCCGGCCGGTGCCCGGGTCGGTGGCGGCGCGCAGCAGGGCGGGCAGGGTGCCGCCCCGTTCGGCGGATCGGGTGCCCGTCGGCCTGACGGCCTGGTCGACGACCTGGTTGAGCACCCGGACGGCGGCGTCGAAGCGCCGGTTGACCGCCAGCGGCAGCCGGGCGAGCGCCGGGTGCGGGTAGAGGGACTGGACGATCTGGCCCTTCACCAGGTCCGGCAGGGCCTGGTGGAAGGCCAGGGTGGCATCCTCGCTCAGCCGGGCGTCGAACAGCGAGCGGGTGACGATCTCCAGCGCGAGGTGGTTCATCTCCTTGGCCACGTCGAGGACTTGACCGGGGTGCCAGCGCCTGGCCCGCTCCTCGGTGACCTGGTGCATCACGGCGACGTACTCGGCCATCCGGTCCGGCCCGAAGGCGGGTTGGATGATCCGGCGGCGGTCGCGGTGGGCCTGGCCCTCGGACATCAGCAGGCCGTCGCCGAACGCCGTCTTGAGGGTGTCCTGGACGGCGCCGCGCGGGCAGTCGTAGGCGAGGGCGACGAGCAGGGTGTGGACGAGCGGGGCGTCGGTGACCACGCAGACGGTGCGCGGCCCGAGCCGGATCCGGACGACGCCGCCGTGCCGGGAGAGCGAGCCGAGGAAGCCGAGCGGGTCGCGCAGCAGGGCGGCCGCGTGGCCGAGGCCGGGGACGGCGCCGGGGGCGAGCGGGGGGACGGTCGCGGGGGTGGTGCGGAGTGCGGTGGGTGCGGTTCTCGGGGGGAGGTCCCGTTGCCGCGTCTCGGTCAGCAGGGTCATGTCAGTACCTCTCATCAGAGGAGCCGGTGCGGACGGTACCGGGGGCCCCGACGGGCCGGCCGGGTGGTGGGGGGCCGGCTCGCGCGGATCCGCGCGTGCCCCGGCTGGAGGGGCGCACGTCATGGCAAACGCGCCGGTTCGACGGGCGTTGCGCCGAACGCGGGTGGATCACTCCAACGGTCGATCATCCGCAGTGGCTCCGACCGCCCCGGAACGCGGTGCTGACCTGCGGCGAAGGCCCCACCGGAAAGATCCGGGCCGGTCCCCTCGCGCAGGGTCTTTGGACCCTCGCCGCCCGGCCGCCCGAGGGCCAGCATGGTCCGGGAGAAGGAGGACCCTGATGACCAGTCTGCGCCACCGGCCCGCCCTCGACGTCCGGGTGGAGATCCGCGGCGAGCTGCCGCGCGAGAACGCCGAGTACGCCCGGGCGCAGGCACTGGACACCGTGGCCGGGCTCGGCCCCGGAACCCGCGCGCTGCGCATCCGGCTCACCCGCGTGCGCGACCGGGCCATGACCCGGCCCGCCCTCGCGCAGGCCCACGTCGACCTGGCCGGCGCCGGTCCGGTCCGGGTGCAACTCGCCGCCGCCACCGCCCGCGAGGCCGTCGACGTCGCCCTGGGCACCCTCGCCGGCCGGGCCGCCCGGCTGCGTGAGCAGGGCGACATCGGATTCGCCGCCGCCCACGAGAGCGCCTACCGCCCGCAGTACGCCGCCCGCCCGCTCGCCGAACGGCGGATCGCCCGGCGCAAGGAGGTCGTCCTCGCCCGCCGCACCCCCGAGCAGGCCACCCGCGAACTGCTCGTGCTGGACCGGCCGTTCCACCTCTTCGCGGACGCCGTGACCGGCCGGGACGCGCTGGTCCACCGCTGCCCGCTCAGCGGCGCGCCCGGGGCGGGCCGGTCCACGGGCGCCGACCCGGCGGACCCGCTCGACCTCACCGAGGCGGCCCGGCGGCTCTGGCTGACCGGCGGCCCGTTCGTCTGCTACGCCGACCCCGGCGACGGCCGTGCCCGGGTGCTCTACCGCCGCTACGACGGCCACTACGGCCTGATAACGCCGGTAGCGGAGCCTCGTTGACGGGCAGGAGAACCACCGGGGCGGGCCCACCGGCCCCGATGGCCACGACCGCCACGACCGCCACGACTTCCACGACAGGGGAACCGGGACCATGGACTGCGACGAGGTCATGCTGACCGTCCGGATCACCGCCGCCGAACGCGCGCTGCTGCGGGCCCTCGCCCGCGGTCACGGCGGGGACGTCTCCGAGGTGGTGGTCGACGGCCTGCTGGAGGTCATCCCCGCGCTGCACGACGACGCCTCCGCGCTGCCGCTGCGGCGCGTCCTGGCCCGGCCCGCCCCCTGCGCCCTGACCCTCTGGCTGCCCGCCCCGATCGCGGACCTGCTGCCGCTGTTGGGCGAGCGGATCGCGCGGACCGGCGGCCCGTCGAGCGGACCGGCCAGCGCCGCGCTGTCCGCCGCGCTGCGCCTGTGGCTCGCCGGGGACCGGGCGGGGCTGGCGGCCGGGCTGGCCCGGCTGCACGGCGGCTGCGCCGGCGGGCGGGCGGCGGCGCAGCAGGCCCCGGTGCGGGCGGCGGCCTGACCGGTTCCGGTGGCCGGGCGGCGGCCTGGCCGGTTGTTGACGGTGCGTCAGTCATCGGCTCCAGCTGGCATGTCCTGGGCGGGAATTGGCCAGTTCAGGACTCTGGTCAGGGCCCCGTGACACGCCCTAGCATTTTCGTCACGGCCGTCTGAGCCCAGACCCCGAGGCTCCGGCCGGGTGGCCGCCACCACCCCGTTGCCGGGGAGTGCACACCCCCCGAGTGCGCTTCCCGGCAACGTCACGTCCGGGGCTGTCCCCGGGGCTCTCGGCCCGCCCCCGACCTTCCCCCCCGGTGTCGTCCGCTCCGCGCGACCCGGCCCGCCGCGTGCGAGCGGCCGAATTCCGCAAGAGGTTTTCGTTATTCCCGCGCGGCCCACCGCTCTCCTGAGTGCCGGAAGGTGCGGGCCCCCGCTCGGCAGGGCGCCCGCACCTCGCACGAGGAGGGGAAACGCGATGGGACGCCGGAGCGCGGAGCCGCGCCCCCCTTAGCGGTAACTCGCCTCCGGCGTCGGCCGGTTCACTTCACGGCGGGTGGCGGCGCGCTGGTGCTCGGGCTCGACGGCCGCTGGTACTACGGTGGTCGGTTAGGGCGTGTCTTGTGGATCAGGTCGGATCAGCGCGCGGCGTCTGGGTGCGTGCATCGTAAGGCGGAGGAGGGAGTCCATGCGGAGCATCGGCGACCGACGACAACGCGGCGAGGTGCGTGCCCAGACGCCGCGGGCCCGGCCTGATCCACAAGACACGCCCCCGGGGGGAGTTCGAGCAGCCCGAACGGCCGGCCGTGCAACAACCGGCCGCTGCTGAAGGCCTCCTGAGACCGTCCGGCGGCGGGCGGGGGGGGGGGGGGCGGCCCCCCCCCCGGCGGCCCGCCCCCCCCCGCCC
>NZ_JBHWIO010000152.1:1504-3533 GCF_042732075.1 Kitasatospora sp. NPDC059812 | reverse complement strand
GGGGGCGGGAGGACCACCCGGCGGGTGTGGTGATCGCCGGCGGTCGCCCGCGGGGGGGGGGGGGGGGGGGCCCCCCCCCCCCCCGGGGGGCCCCCCCCCCCGGCGTCACCGCTCCCTGCCCCTCACCCCTCACGAGGATTGCCCGCCATGCGAACCCGACCCTTCGTCGCCGCCCTCGCCCTCGCCGGTGCGGCCGTGCTGCCCGCCGCCGTGCCGGTCGCCGCCCACGGCGACACCGTCCACCTGGACGTCTCCGGCCAGCGGAACGGCCGCGTCAGCACCGTTGCCACCTGGGAGAACGACCACGACCCGGTCACCGGGGAGTTCACCGGCACGCTGGCCGCGACGGCCACCGACGGTCGCACGGTCGGCCCCTGGCGCCTGGTCGCCGTCCCGGGCGAGCCGGGGACGTACACCACCCGGGAGATCCTCCCGGCCGGGCACTGGCGGGTGAGCGTCGACTGCGCGTTTCCCTCGCCGGGGCACGGCGAGGGTGAACTCGACGTCGAGGCCGCGGTGATCGGCGACCCTCCGCTGCCGGGGGCGACGGGCATGACGACCGGCGCCTCGGCCCCGATACCCGCGCCCGCTCCCACGGCCACACCTACTCTCACTCCCACACCCACGGCCCCGACCGCCCCGCCGGCCGCCGACAGCGCCGCCCGGGCCCGCTCCGCCGCCCGCGACACCCCCTCCGACACCACGCCCGACGCCGCCACCTGGGCCGCGATCGGCACCGCCGTCGCGGCCGTCGTGCTGGTCGCCACCGGCTTCTGGCTCCGCCGCCGCCCCCACCGCTGAGCCCACCGCTGAGCCCGCCGACGGAACCATCGAGCGCGAACCACCGTCCCAAAGGTCACCGGGCGCCACCGGGCGCCCGGCCGACCGCAAGGGAGCGTCCGCGCATGAAGAAGGTCCTGATCACCGGCGGCGCGGGATTCATCGGCAGTTCGGTGGTGTTCGCCCTCCTCGACCAGGGCATCACCCCGGTCATCCTGGACGACCTGTCCAAGGGCCGGGCCGAGTTCGTCGAGGGCAAGGTGTTCTACCAGGGCGACGTCGCCGATGTGGCCCTGCTCGACCGGATCTTCGCCGAGCACCCGGACATCGACGCCGCCGTGCACTGCGCGGCCAGGATCGTCGTCCCGGACTCGGTGGCCAGGCCGCTGTACTACTACCGGGAGAACGTCGGCAAGACCATCGAACTGCTCGACGCCCTCCAGCGCCACGGCTGCACCCGCGTCGTCTTCAGCAGCTCCGCCTCCATCTACGCGCCCACCCCGGACGCGCGGGTCGACGAGAGCAGCCCGGTCGAGGCCAACAGCCCCTACGCGCGCACCAAGCTGATGATGGAGCAGGTGCTCCAGGACTGGACCAGGGGGGAGGGCGCCGAGCGGCAGCGGGTCATCTCCCTGCGCTACTTCAACCCGATCGGCGCTGACCCGCGACTGCGCAGCGGGCTCCAGGACCTCAACCCCAGCCACGCCCTGGGCAAGCTGATCGAGGCGCACACCAACGGCACCCCGTTCACCGTCACCGGCGTCGACTGGGCGACCAGGGACGGCTCCGGCATCCGCGACTACGTCCACGTGCGGGACCTCGCCGAGGCGCACGTCGCGGCGCTGCTCCGCTTCGACGAGGTGATCGCCGAGGGCGCCGAGGACCGCTACCGGGTCATCAACGTCGGCACGGGCGACGGCACCACCGTGCGCGAGCTGATCGCCGCCTTCGAGCGGGCCGTCGGCGCGACGCTCGACGTCCGCGAGGCGGGCCCCCGGCCGGGCGACGTGATCGGCTGCTACGCGGCAGTCGACACCGCCCGCGAACTGCTCGGCTGGCAGCCGCGGCGGGGCATCGCCGAGGGGGTCGCCGACGCGCTGGCCTGGCGCGCGCAGTGGGCCGCCCGCCTCGACGCCAGCTGATTCCCGGCGGGGGGGGCCCCGCCCCCCCCCGGGGCCCCCCGGGCGCCCGAGCCGGGCCCCCCCAGCCCCCCTCGAGACCGACCCCCACAGCCACCATCCCGCCCCAC
>NZ_JBHWIO010000152.1:0-1494 GCF_042732075.1 Kitasatospora sp. NPDC059812 | reverse complement strand
CCGCGCGCGGCCCGCCGCCCCCGCCGCCCCCCCCCCCCCGACACCACTGCCCCCCCCGCCGCCCCGCCCCGCCCCCGGCGCGCCCCCCCCCGCTACTGGACGGCCGTGCCGGACTTGGCCCAGTTGTCGTGCAGCCGGTCGAGGTAGGACTGCGCCTGGGAGCCCACCTTGACCCCCCGGGCGAAGGCCAGCATGTTGCCCGCGCCGGCGTTGTAGCCGAGGGCGAGGAGCTCGTCGTGGTTCAGTGGCGCGCTCGGCCGTGCCGGGAGCTGCCCGGCCAGGTCGTGCAGGTGCCAGGCGGCCGCCTGGACGGCCAGGTCGCGGTCGTCCGGCAGCTCCTCCCACTGGCGGTCGGCGAAGGGGCGGCCGGGTTTGGTGTCGTCGAAGGCGGCGCGGTGCATGTTGGCGATGCCGAACGAGGCTTCGGGCTTGCCGCGCTGCCAGGCCCGTTCGAGCTCCGGGTCGTGCGGCTTGTACGACTCGTTGTAGAGGATCGCCATCAGCAGCTGCGGGTTGACCCCGGCCTCGGCGGCGTACCGGCGTACCGGGGCCGCGTAGTCGGCGGGGTCGTAGCGGCCGGACGGCTTCGACGGCTTCGACGGCGCGGTCGAGGCGGACGCGGACGGGGCGGACGCGGAGGGCCCGGCACCGTCCGGGGAGGGGGTCGCCGACGGGGAGGCGTCGGACGACGCCGTGGTGGGGTGGTCACCGCCGTGGACGATGCCCCACCCGGCCGCGACGAGTATGCCGACGACCAGCCAGCGCCCCCAGCGCGACCCCTGTTGCCCCTCGCTCATCGCTGCCGACCCCTCCCCGTGTGCCCGTGCCCTTGTTCGACCGTCGTACTGCCGATCGTGCCGGCGACCGTGCCCGGTGGCAGGCTACTCGGCCGGCTTCTGCTCGCCGTCGAGGTTGCGCAGGAAGCCCTTGGCCTTCTCGACGCCGGTGTCGATCTGGCCGCTGTACTTGCCGTCCGTGCGGTCGTCGATCACGTCGCCGACCTTGTCCAGGCCCTGCCCGAGCACGCCGCTGTGCTCGCGGGCGAGGTCGGTGGCCTTGTCCGCGAGGTTCTTCAGACTCTCAAACATGGTGACGCTCTGCTCCTCTGACGCGTTCCTGATGGTGTGCCGACGTGGCGGGGGATCATGACCATCCTAACGACGGCCCACCAGGCGCTCGGCCGCTGCCGAAGGACGGCGGGTGACTTTGCTGGAATGGGTTTGTATGCTCCAGCCCAACTTCTACAGCCATGTAGAAGTTGGGAACCGCCACCAGGACGGAACGCGTCCCGGCACGCACAGCGGCGCGCACGCGCCGCGGCAGCCGAAACGAGCGAGGGAAGTGCGCATGGCCGGCCAGCGGGCGAGAACGCCGTACCAGGACGCGGGACCGCGCACCGAGGACCCCGCCCTGCCCGCGCAGCGCTCGCGCGAGGCCGCCCCGGCGGAGCCCGCCGCGCCGCCCGCCGCCCGCCCGCCACGGCCCGCGGCCTCC
>NZ_JBHWIO010000151.1:0-10481 GCF_042732075.1 Kitasatospora sp. NPDC059812 | reverse complement strand
TTTGTGTGTGTTTGTGGGTGTGTGTTATTTTTATATTCCCCCGGCGCCCGCGCCCCCCTCATAAGACGGGGGGGGGGGGCGCGCGGCCCGGCGCCCGGCCCCCCCACCCCTGACGGCCGAGGTGGAGAATGAAACTGCTCGAACTCTGGGACGACCTGGTGGTTCCCGACGACCTGGTCTACTTCACGAACGGCGGGGACCGTCTGGTCACCAATCCGGAGCTGGCGGCCTGGTGCCTGATGACCGCCCCGGAAACCGACGTGCTCCGCGCCCTCGCCGCCCCGGGCCGCCCGAGGGGCACGCTGCCCACGGACGCGGGCACCGTCGAACGCGCGCTGGCGAAGGCGGTCCTGAACTGGCTGGTCTACCTGCCCGGCCGGCGCCCCGTGGTCCGGGCCCCGGAACCGCAGTTGTCGATGGTCTACTACGCGATCACGGACGGCTGCAACCTGCGCTGCCCCTACTGCTACGCCTCGTCGGAGAAGGCCCTGCCCGGCGAGCTCAACACCGCCGAGTCGCTCGACCTCGTCGACCAGGCCGCCGACCTGGGGGCCCGGGTCATCGTCTTCACCGGCGGTGAACCCATGCTCCGCAAGGACCTGTTCACCGTCGCCGGGCACGCCCGGGAACGCGGGCTCGCCGCCAACATCATCACCAACGGCACCACCATCAGGCGGCTCGAAACCGCGCAGCGGATGGCCGAGATCTTCAACCAGGTCACGGTCAGCCTGGACGGCGGCACCGTCGAGACGCACGAACGGACCCGCGGCAAGGGCACCTTCGCCCGGACGGCCCAGGGCCTGCGCCTGCTGAACCAGGCGGGCGTCACCCCGGTCATCAACCACGTGGTGACCCCCGAGAACGTCGACGTCCTCGACCGGCTGGCCGAGTTCGTCGCCGACCTCGACATCTCCCGGGTCCGGATGATGAACCACACCGACCTGGGCCGCGGTGCGACCGACGGCTTCGACTACGGCTGGGCGGACTACCAGAAGGTGCTGGACTTCTGCTGGACCCACCCGCTGGCCGGCAAGCTCCTGCCGGAGGGCCCGAAAGCGAGCAAACCCTGCTCGGTGAAGGGCAATTGCGGCATGGGCGGCAACGAGGTCTACGTCAACTCGCTCGGCACGGTCTACCCCTGCAAGCTCGTCACCGAGCAGGTCCACATCGCGGGCAACGTCCGCCGGCAGCCGCTGGCGGAGATCTTCGCCGCCCCGGTCCTCGCCGACCTGCGGACCAACAACGTCTTCACCGGGGAGAACCTCCAGGACTGCCGCCGCTGCTACATCCGCGGTGCCTGCGGCGGCGGCTGCCGGGCCTACCACCTGGCCGAGACCGGCGACGTGCACCGCAACGGCCGCCACCTCTGCCGCATCCTGCGCCAGTCGATGATCGCCAGCCTGTGGAGCGCGAACGGCGTCCCGGGGGCCCGGCTCAAGGCCGGACGGGACGAGCTGTTCCGCCCGTTGCTCGTCCGGGACGACTCCCTCCACCCGGCGTACGAGGACTGGAAGGCCCCGGAACGCCGCCTGCTGCCGCTCGCCGACCGAGAGGACCGCCGATGCACTACCTGATCGACTCCGAGGTGGTCTGGACCCCCTCCCTGAACGAGGTGCGGATCTACTCCGCCCGCAGCGGGGAGTTCCGCACCCTCAACCACACCGCCGCCGAGATCTGGCTGGAACTGGCCGAGAACCGCTCCGTCCCGGACGTGGTCGCCGAACTCGCCCGGCGCCACGGCGCCGAGAGCCCCGCGCAGCGGGCACTGATCGCCAAGGACGTCCAGGAGTTCGTGGCACGGTTGCTGGCACAGGACCTGCTGGTGACGGCGGACCAGGGTGACGCCCGTGTCTGAGGAACCGTCGCAGATCCGACTGCTGCGCAGCGCCCTCGCCGCCGTGGGGAGGGCGCGGCTGAGGACCGCCGGGCGGAGCATGCTGCCCACGATCGAGCCCGGGACCGTGATCACGGTCCTGGCCCGGCCCTTCGACGAGGTGGAACCGGGGGACGTGGCGGTCGTCCTGCTCGACCGGAAGGTGATCGTGCACCGCGTGGTCGACCGGGCGGGCAGCCGGCTGCTCACCCGGGGGGACAACCTCCCGCTGGTCGACCCGGTGGTCGGGCCCGGGGAGTACCTCGGGGTCGTGCCCGCGTACCGCCGAGCGGTCACGCTCGCGGCCCTGGACCTGGCCAGGCTCGCCGCCTACCCCGACCGGGGGGCGGGCCGGACCCGGATCTGGCTCCCCGGCCCGGCCCCGGCCTACGCGTGGTGGCACCCGGCGATGCGCCGCGGCGACATGCCCGGCCTGTCGAGGGGCGAGGCCCGACCTGTGGTCAGCGTCTCCCCGTACGGCGCGCTCCCGGGGACCGCCCTCGACGAACTGCTCGCCGCCGCCGGCCGGCGCGACGTCGACATCCTGATCGGCCGGGCCGCCGGCTGCCCCTCGGACGACCGGACGACCGGGTCCTCGGGCGATCGGGCGACCGGGCCTTCGGAGGGCTGGGGCGGACGGCCGCCGCTGCGGCCCGGGACGGCGGACTTCCACGTCGGCCACGGCACCCTGTTGGAACCGCCGCGACTGGCCGACACCGCCGAGTTCGTCCGCGCACGCGTCGAAGCCGTCCGGGGCGTTCTTCCCGTCCGGCCGGACCAGGCCCCGGGCCGGTCGGACCTCGCGGGGTGGCGCGGATGACAACCCCGCTGCACGTCGAGAACCTGGTCAAGCGCTACACCGGCATGACCCGCAACGCCGTCGACGGCATCTCCTTCGACCTCGGCGACGGCGCCGTCGTCGGACTGCTCGGGCCGAACGGTGCGGGGAAGACCACGCTCACCAAGCTGATCTGCGGCGTCACCGCGCCCACCACGGGCCGGGTCACCGTGTTCGACGAGGAGCCGACGGCCGGCAGCGAGGTGAAGCACCAGCTCGGCGTCGTCCACCAGTCGGCGCCCTTCGACATGATGCTGTCCCTCCTGGACAACCTGCGCATCGCCGCCGCCTTCAAGGGCCTGCGCTGGCCCGAAGTCCGCCCGACGGTCGACGAGTTGTTGGACACGCTCGGCCTCGGCTCGGCCACCGGCCAGCTGGTGTTCACCCTCTCCGGCGGCGAGCGGCGCCGCCTCCAGATCGTCCGGGCGCTGCTCGGCCGCCCCCGGCTGCTGCTGCTCGACGAGCCCTCCGCCGGCATGGACGTCAGCGGCCGCCGGAGGATGTGGGAGCTGCTGCGGGACCTGCGCCACCGGTACGGCACCACCATGCTGTGGACCAGCCACTACGTCGAGGAACTGGAACGCAACTGCGGCCGGGTGCTGATCGTCAACCGGGGCCGGCTGCTCCAGGACGGCACCCCGCGCGAGCTCGCCGAGCGCTTCGGCCCGCAGGTCGTACGCGTCCGGACGGCCGACCCTGCGCAGCCCGAGCCGTTCGCCGACCTGGCCCGCTCGGCCGGGTTGCAGGCCGTCGTCACGGACGGACTGGTGCAGCTGTCCGGGCGCGACGTGCGCACCCGGCTGCCCGCCCTTCTCACCCGCCTGCGCTCCGACGGCCCGGACGCGGCGTCCGTGGAGTACCTCCCGCCGTCGCTGGAGGACGCGTTCATCGACCTCGTGGAGAGCCAACCGTGACCACTGCGACCGCCGACTCCGCCGGCACTGCTGACTCCGCCGACTCCTCTGCCTCCGCTGACACCGCCGGTACCGCGCCCGCCCCGCCCACCGCCCCGCGCGGGCGGTGGCGGCAGGACGCCGTCGCCACCCTGTACCGCGAGTACTGCCTGCTCACCCGCAACCGGACCAACCTCCTGCTGGCGATCACCCCGAGCGCGGTCTACCTGCTGCTGTTCGCCACCTCGCTCTCCCACCTGGTGGGCGACGTCCGGTACCACGGACGCGCCGTCGGCTACGCCGAGTTCACCGTGCCCGCGCTGATGCTCTCCTCCATGCTGGCGGCGGCGACCGCGGCGGGCACCTCGCTGTTCCAGGAGCGGCTCGGCCAGATGGAGCTAGAACTCTGGTCGTACCCGCTACGGCGCAGCAGCTACGTCCTGGGCAAGCTGGCCGCCGGCGCAGGGCTCGTCCTGGCGCAGACCCTGCTGGCGCTCGCCATCGCGCTCGCCGTGTTCGACTTCCGCTGGCCGGTCGGGCACTGGGCCGCCCTGATCGCCTCGACGGTGCTGGCGTCCTTCGCCTGCAACGGCCTCTACCTGCTGCTGGCCACGCTGTTCACCGACTTCCAGCGCTTCACGGTGACGGTCAACGTCCTGGCCCCGGTCCTGCTCTTCGCCGCCCCGTCCTTCTACCCGGTCGAGCAGATGGCCCCGGTGCTGCGCCTGCTGTCCTGGGCGGATCCGGTCACCTACGTGGTCCGCTGCCTGCGGGACTCCGCCCTGCTGGGCTTCGACGCGGCCTGGCCGCAGATGCTGCTCCTGGCCGGCATCGCCGCCATCACCAGCGCGCTGACCGCCCGCTCCCTGTTGACGCGCGCCGCGAAGCTGTGACGGATCGTCCAGCGCCCCGTTGCCGGAGCGGACGTACGCTCAGTCGCCGAGGATCCGCTCCCACAACAGCCCGTCCCGCCAGCTGCCGTCGAGGAAGATCGAGGAGTGCGCGACGCCGTACGGACTGAACCCGTGGCGGCGCAGCACCCGGTGCGACGCCACGTTCTCCAGGCTGGTGGACGCCTCGGCGCGGTGCAGCCCGAGTTCGTCCGTCATCACCCGGAGCGCGAGTTCGACGGCACGCCCGGCGTGCCCCTGATTCTGGGCGACACTGGCGATCCAGTATCCGACGGAGCCGCGGCGCAGGTGCGGCTGCGGCAGGATGCCCGCGACGGTGATCTGCCCGACCACCTGGTCGTCGGCGAGCACGACGCCCGGCCAGACCGTGCCGGCCCGGTACCCGGCCAGCAGCCGGTCGATCCGCTCCGCCTGGCCCTCCGGAGTGAAGAACTCGGCCGGCTGGTCCGGTTCCCACGGCCGGAAGGCCTCGACGTCCCGCGTCCGGTGCGCGGCTATCGGGGCGGCGTCGGCGGTCTCGATCAGACGGATACCGGTACGGCTGCGCATGGGCTGGTCCTTGTCACGGCGGGTCGGATGAGACGGCAGCCTATGCGAGCGCGCCCACGCCACGGCGCCCTGTTCCGCTTTTCCACGTGCGTGTCCATCAGCAGCGGGGCGGAGCCGCCGAAGCAGACGGAGTCGCCGGTTCCAACGTGGAGACCGTGCCGGCGGAGCAGACCTGCTGGACCGACGACAACGGCTGGGCGAGGGGTCGGCTTCAGCGGCGTGATCGGGCCGCGGCCATCGGATCAGCCTCCGGCCGCGGCCCTGCGGGCGACGTCCGCCCGCAGGGCGGCCAGCTCCGCTCGGAGGGCAAGGAGTTCTCCACCGCGACGACAGACGGCACCGAGACCCGCCCGGGCCGCGAGAGGCCAGAGCCTGCACACCGCCATCCCGCCACAACTCATGCCACTGGTACGCCGACTTCGGGCTCACCCGCCAGACGCCGTGCCACTTCCGACGGCTTGATCCTCTGCTCGAACAACTCGGCCGCCCGCATCGCCACCGACTCCTGGCGCAGCCGCCCCTCAGCGCCCAGCCCGCCCCCATCTGCATATCTCACACACCGCCGAACACAGCCACCACACCAAGCCCATCAGGGACTTCAGGAAAGCTCACCCTGGCGATCCGAAGTCAGTAACGAGCCCTTCGTTCACACCGTCACAATGACACCCTGTTCGACGGGCGGAAGCGTACGTGTATGAGGGGACTCCCGTGCTGGGGCCGAAGGGGGCATCGATGGGAGCCCGGGGACCCTGCGTTGCGTGGCTTTCCGTGACTCCCGATCACCCGGTACCTGGCCCCCTGCGCAGTCCCCACGGGGCCGTGCGACGCTTCACCCGGAGGCCGGAGGCCGGAGGATGTCCCGGCCTTCAGTCCGGGGAGGAATCCGGTTTTCCGTATGGCGGGTCAGGGGCGGCCGTTTTGCCGCCAGGCGGACCGGTGTCTACCAATCCGAGTGCGAACACTTTTTTGTCAGACCGTCAGGCTAGGGTGCCGGGCATGGAGATCACAGCGCAGAACACCGGCCCGGCATCCGGCCTCCGTCCCGTGACGGACAGCCGCCGACCGCACTCTGCACGGTGATCGTCAAATACTCACACGCGAGATTCAGGGGCAAGAACATGTCACGGACCGAACTCCACCGACGCCGTGCCGTCATCGGGCTCATCGCCGGCGCGACGCTGATATCCCTCGCCGGATGTGGATCGTCGAGCCCGGCCAAGAGCGCCACCGCGCCTGGGGCCGCGGTCTCGACGTCCGCGGGTGCGGCGCCGGCTGACGCGGCAGCGCCCCCGGCGGCGGGCGCCCCCGCCAGCGCGCCGGGGAAGGCCGGCAAGGGCAGCGCCGACGTGACCTTCAGCGGCGTGGAGTCCGGCTCCATCAAGGCCGCCGACAGCACCTGCACTGTCATCAAGGGTGAGCTGACGTCCTTCCAGGCGCCGTCGGACCAGAACGCCGGCGGTCCGAGCGTCGCCGGCGTCGAGTCGGGCACCGGCTGGATGATGCCGGTCAGCACGGCCGCCCACGTCGGCGGCTACGTGAAGAACAACGCGACCGGCGTCAAGGCGACCAAGACCGGCGACAGTTGGACGGTCACGCTGACGGACACGGAGGTGGCCGCCACCTACGACCTCGGTCAGACGGTCACGCTCAACGGAACGATCATCTGCGGCACGGTCGTCAGCGCCGGCTGACCGGCTGACCGGCCGCAGAACGGGACCTTGTGCCGAACGCCGGGGGGAGCCACCAGACCGGAGGCTCCCCCCGGCCATAACTCGACCGAGCGTGCGGGCGCATCCCCGGATGCGGCCGCCGGACGACCCCTCACGTACCTCTTTGGTGTCCTAAGGTGTCGATCTCGTAAGCCTGTTGAAGGATGGACGGGTCCTCATCCGGAGTGATGATCCCCCGGTGGCGGCGCTGACAGGCTGACTCGTGGCGAACTCCTGTTCGCCCGAGTGAAGGGAAGCACCATGTCTCGTCGTCTGACCAGTGCCCTGATCGCAGCCTTCTGTCTGGCGGTGTCCGCGTCACCCGCCTCCGCCGCTGCGGCGGGAGCCGAGGACTCCGCAGCTTCGTCGGCCCGCCCGCGTGGCGGTCCGCTGCAACTCGCCCTCAACGGGCTGACCGACGCCAAGGCGGTGTCCGCGATCGCCGAGGTGCGTGACGGTGACCAGCGGTGGCGCGGCACCACGGGGGTGACCGACCTGGTCGGTCAGGCGCCCGTCCGTGGTGACGGCCGGTTCCGGATCGGCAGCGTCACCAAGACGTTCGTCGCCACCACGGTGCTGCAACTGGTCGGTGAGCACCGGCTCGGCCTGGAGGACTCGGTGTCGAGCCACCTGCCGGGGCTGGTCCCCAACGGGCAGAACATCACCGTCCGCCAGCTGCTCAACCAGCGCACGGGCCTGTTCGACGCCACCAACGAGGGCACCGACGTCTTTCCCAACCTCAACGACCCGGCCGTCTTCCGGACGTGGCTGGCCCAGGGCGGGTTGAACCGTACGTTCACCGCGCGCCAGTTGGTGACCGCCTCCGTCTCCCACGCGCCGAACTTCGAGCCTGGAACCCAATGGGGCTACTCCAACACCAACTTCAACATCCTCGGCCTGATCATCGAGCAGGTCACCGGGCACCCCTACGGACAGGAGGTCGGTCAGCGCATCCTGCGACCGCTCGGGATGACGAAGACCACGGTCCCCGGCCGCTCCACCACGATCCCCGGCCCGCACGCCCACAGTTACTGGACCACCGTGGACGGCGCCGGCACCGGGAACGTCAAGAAGACCGACTTCGACGTCACCGACCAGAACCCGTCCTGGGCGGGCGCCGCCGGGGAGATCATCTCCACCACCGATGACCTGGTCCGGTTCGAGCAGGCCGTGCTGAAGGGGAAGTTGCTGCGTCCGGCGGAGCAGCGCGAGATGACCACGATGCTCCAGACCGTGCCGGGCTCGCACGACGTCGACTACGGGATGGGGCTGGCGCAGGCGACGCTCTCCTGCACCACCGTGCTGGGCCACAACGGCGGCACCTTCGGCTTCTCCACCCAGCTGTGGGGCACCGCCGACCGCCAGGTCGCGCTCTCCTACACCCCGCGGGGCGATGACGCCGAGCAGACGGCGCAGAACGAGGCGAGCATCAAGTTCCTCGACACCGTCTTCTGCGGCACCCGCTGAACGTCCGCCGGGGGTGGCCGAGCGCTATGGCCTTTTCCTGATTCTATGTCAATTATCGCTATGGTCAGCACATTTGAATGACGCGTGCGCCGGTAGCATGCGCTGACGGATGGTCGTGGTGAACGGAGGAAGAGATGGACGGGTCGGCGGACGAACGGCTGGGGCGTCGCCACCTGCTCGCTCGAGCCGGTGCGGTGGCGGTCGGCGGTGCGGTCGCCGGCCTGGCCGTCGGGCCCGCCGAGGCGGCGGGCCACCAGGGCCCGGGTCCGGCGGGAGGTGGGGGCGGGCCGGAGGGCCGGGCGTTCGGGCCGGTCACGGTCCGCCCCGATGACTCCCGCTACGACAGCCTGCTGCGGGGCGACAACTACCGTTTCGTCGGCCGGCCGGAGGAGATCCGCCTGGCCGGCTCCACCGAGCAGGTGGTGCGGGCCGTCGCCGACGCCGTCCGCTCCGGGCGCCGGATCGCCGTGCGCAGCGGCGGTCACTGTTTCGAGAACTTCACCGGCGACCCGGCGGTGCAGCTCCTGCTGGACCTCTCTGCCATGGACGCCGTCGGCTTCGACCCCGCGATGGGTGCGTTCGTGGTGCAGCCGGGAGCGACCCTCGGGCGCGTGTACCGGACCTTGTTCAAGGGCTGGGGTGTGACGATCCCGGCCGGCGGCTGCCCCGAGGTGGGCGCGGGCGGGCATCTGGCCGGCGGCGGGTACGGTCCGCTGTCCCGCGCCTACGGCTCGGTCGTGGACTACCTGCACGCCGTGGAGGTAGTGGTGGCCGACCGGGACGGGACTGTCCGGGCGGTGGTCGCCACCCGGGACCCGGACGATCCGAACCACGACCTGTGGTGGGCCCACACCGGCGGCGGGGGTGGCAACTTCGGCGTCGTCACCCGCTACTGGCTCCGCTCCCACGACACCCCCGGCCCCGGCACTTCCGGCCCTGGCACCCGCCCCCACGGCGACCCCGCGGCACTCCTGCCGCGCGCCCCGGGCGAGCTGCGGAGGTGCCTGGTCGCCTGGGCCTGGGACGAGAAGATGACGGAACGGGCGTTCACCACCCTGCTGCGCAACTACGGGACGTGGCACGAGCGCAACAGCGAGCCGGGCACCCCCGCGGCGAACCTGTACGCCGTCCTCATTGCCGGACACCGCAAGTCCGGCACCCTTGAGCTGGTCGTGCAGATCGACGCGGGCGTTCCGGGTTCCGACGCGGTGCTCACCGACTTCGTACGCGCGGTGACCGCCGACGTGGGTGCCACCGAACCCGCCACCCTCCGGGGCACCATGCCCTGGCTGCCCACCAGCACCTGGCCGGGGACCGGCGAGGCCGGCAACTCGATCACCCGGCGCTACAAGGACAAGGCCGGCTACCTGCGCCGCTCCCTCACCGACGCCCAACTCGCCACCGCCTACCGGCATCTGACGGACGGCACGGGCGGTGCGGAGTGCGGCCTGCTCCTCGTCGGCTACGGCGGCCAGGTCAACGCGGTGCCCCCGTACGCCACCGCCGTCGCCCAGCGCGACTCGGTGATGAAGGCCGTCTACTACACGGTCTGGGCCGATGAGGCGGACGACGCGGCCCATCTGGCCTGGGTCCGGGACTTCTACCGCGAGGTGTATCGCGACACCGGAGGCGTCCCCGTCCCCGGTGAGGTCAGTGACGGCTCCTACATCAACTACGCGGACGCCGACCTCGCCGACCCGGTGTGGAACACCTCCGGCACCCCGTGGCACGCCCTGTACTACAAGGACAACTACCCCCGCCTGCAACAGATCAAGGCCCGTTGGGACCCGTGCAACATCTTCCGGCACGCCCTCGCCATCGAACCGCCCGACCGGAGGCCGTAACGAAAGCCCCGGGGGAGGCGCGCCGGAGGTTCACTCGCACGAGTGATTGTTACGCTGTGCACATTGCCGGACACTCAAAGTATTCGGGGGGCTCATGGGGGCTCTCCCGGCGCGAGGGGAGCCGTCATGGCCGCAGCCGAATCTTCCTCCATCGAGGTGCCGCGGATCGCGAGCAGTTCGCAGCCCGCCGACCGGGACCAGGGCCTCGCGGCGATCGGCGGCAACGTCGGCGCCGTGTGGCGGGGGTGGTGGACGTGGACCCCGGGGAACGGGACGTTCAACCTCCAGATCGCCTGGAACGTCATCGGGATCGACTCGACGGTCGTCATCACGGCCTCCGAGATCGACGGCAACGGGCACCGGTTCGTCGGTGCGGCGCCCTTCCAGGTGTCGAGCA
>NZ_JBHWIO010000150.1:0-10657 GCF_042732075.1 Kitasatospora sp. NPDC059812 | reverse complement strand
AGCGACTGGTGCATCATCCGGTGCGTCGCGGACTGCATCAGCAGCCGTTTCCCGTCGAAGTAGTACGAGAGCAGGCCGCGCGCGAGCCCGGCCCGGGCGGCGGTCGACGGTCAGCGGTTGGTCAGGACTTCGGTCCGCGCCGCGCTCGACCCGACCGAGGGGTAATCGTAGTCCGGCACCGGCGCGGGAGCCGACTTCCGCCGCCGGTCGACCAGGGCGCCCACCGCGGCGATCAGCAGGCCGAACAGCGCGACCGCCGCGACGAACACCAGGGCCGGCCGGTAGCCGTCCAGCTGCGCCTGCGGGCTGTCACCGCCGGCACTGCCGGCGGTGATCATCGCGGTCGCGCCGGCCAGGACCACCGCGGTGCCGACCTGGATCGCGGTGTTGACCAGGCCGGAGGCCAGGCCCTGCTCGTCGTCGCCCACGCCGTCGGTGGCGGCGATGTTCACCGAGGGGAAGGCCAGCGCGAAGCCCACGCCGAGCAGCAGCATCGAGGGCAGGACCAGACCCACGTACGAGCTGTGCTCGTCCAGCCGCAGGAACAGCGCGAACGCGCCGACCAGGGCCAGCAGGCCGATCGGCAGCAGCCGGCCGGTGCCGAAGCGGTCCACGATCGGGCCCATGAACGGTGCCGAGAGCGCGATGAAGGCGCCGGCCGGCAGCAGCCCGAGGGCCATCTGCAGCGCCGACCAGCCCAGCAGGTGCTGCAGGTAGAGGGTGACGACGAACTGGAACCCGCCGTACGCGCCGGCCATGGCGAAGGCGATCACGTTGGCCCGGGCGACCGAGCCGTTGCGGAAGATGCCGAGCCGGACCAGTGGGTGGGCGGTGCGGCTCTCCACCAGCAGGAAGGCGGCGGCCAGTGCGGCGACCACGACCAGCGAGCCGACGGTGCGCAGGCTCAGCCAGCCGGCGCCCTGCGCCTCGGTGGCGGTGAACACCAGCAGCAGCACGGTCGCGGTGCCGGTGATCGCGCCCAGCACGTCATAGCCGCCCTTGGCGCGCTCCTCGGCGGGGCGGGGGAGCAGCCGGACCGCGAAGAACAGGGCGAGCAGCGCGACCGGGACGGGCATCAGGAACGTCCAGCGCCAGCCGACCGAGGTGAGCAGCCCGCTGAGCACCAGGCCGAGCGAGAAGCCGCTGGCGCCGCAGGTGGTGTAGATCGACAGCGCCCGGTTGCGGGCGGGGCCCTCGGCGAAGGTCGTGGTGATGATCGACAGGCCGGCCGGGGCGGTGAAGGCGGCGCTGACGCCCTTGAGGAAGCGGGCGGCGATCAGCAGCCCGCCGTCGTCGACCAGGCCGCCGAGCAGCGAGGCGGCGGCGAAGACGCCCAGGGCGACCAGGAAGACCCGGCGGCGGCCGAGCAGGTCGGCGGCGCGGCCGCCGAGCAGCAGCAGGCCGCCGTAGCCGAGCACGTAGCCGGAGACCACCCATTGCAGGGCGGAGGTGGAGAGGTGCAGCTCGGAGCCGATGGACGGGAGGGCGACGCCGACCATGGAGACGTCCAGGGCGTCCAGGAACATGGCGGCGCAGAGCACGATCAGGGTGCCCCAGAGGCGGGGTGTCCAGCTCAGCCCGCTGGTTGACGGGGCGTCGGGTGACGTGGCGGTCGCGGTGGTCATGGGGAGGACAGTACATGCGTGTGCATTCAATGCAAATGAATAAGATGTGAACACATAATTTTACGGCGCACATGCTAGGGTGGCACCGTGGCTGATCTCGACTCCCCGGCGGAGGCCGGTCTCGTTGCGCAATGGCGCGACCTGCTGGCCCGGCATGCCGCCACGGCCTGCATGCTCGATCGCGAGCTGGGTGACAAGTGCGGGCTGGGCGTGAGCGAGTTCGAGGTGCTGGAGCGCCTGGTGGAGGGGTGCCAGGGCGGCGGCCATGCGCTGCGGGCGCAGGAGCTGGCCCACACCGTCCACCTCAGCCAGAGTGCGCTGTCCCGGGTGATCGCCCGCCTGGAGAAGGGTGGGCTGGTCACCCGGGCGATGTGCGAGAGTGACCGGCGGGCCATCGTGATCACCCTGACCGGGACCGGTCGGGAGCGGTACGAGCAGGCCAGGCCGCTCCATCGTGAGGTGCTCGAACTGACCCTCGGCGCCCCGCTCGGGCCGTTGGACGAGTCGCCGACAAGCTGACCTGCCGGCAAGCCGTCCCGCCGGCAAACTGTCCCTTCGACAACCTGACTCGGCGTCAATTTGGTGGGCCTGCGGCCGGATTGCACCTTTCCGGAGGGGTGATCCCCTTTTCAGAGGAGCGAGGTCAGCCCCGGCGCGACGGCCAGCAGGACGGCTGCGGCGGGTGCGGCGAGGGCGACGACGGTGAGCCGCAGCCGGTGCGGGACGGACAGTCGCGGGCGGCCCGCGAGCAGCCGGTCCACTCGTCGCGGGGACTGCGCCAGACCGGGCGGGCAGGAGCCGAACACCCCGCGGTCCAGGTTGAGTTCGGCCAGTGCGAGGGCAGTGGTGTGCCGGCCGTGCCGGCGCGCGGCCCGGTCGTCGGCCGCCAGCTCCACCAGCTCCTCCACCTGGGCCCGGAAGGCGCTGAACACGCCGACCCCGGGGAAGCCGGAGGCGAGCGCCTGGGCGCACTGCTGGAGCCAGTGGTGCCGGGCCCGGACGTGCCCGCGCTCGTGGCTCAGGACAGCGGCCAACTCCCGGTCGGTCAGCTGCTGGAGGGCGCCGGTGGTGACCACCAGACGGGAGTCCGGGCCGGGCAGCGACCACGCCTCCGGGCGGATGTTCTCCAACACCACCAGCCGCTCCCGGCGGCTGCGGGCGGCCGCGATGGCCTCCGGCAATTCCGGTGCCCGGACCGTCAGTTGAGCATGCCGGTGGTCGCGGAGCGCCTTCGCGGAACGGACCTCGCGGGTGAGCGCCAGCACCGTCTGCAGGCCGCCCGCCGCCAGCACCGCGGCGCACAGCCGGCCCCAGCCCTCGGCGTCCTGGAGGCCGTACGCGGCCTCGACGCCGTGCGGGGCGCCCGAGAACACCAGGGCGCGCAGTTCGGGCAGCGCGGCGGAGGCGGCCAGCAGCAGGCCCAGGACGCAGCACAGCAGCACGGCCACCACCAGGCACTGCCATGCCAGCAGCGCCAGCACCGGTTCGCGCTCCGCCCAGCGGGCCCGGGCCAGCAGCCGGGGCGCGACGGTCGAGAGCAGCAGTCCGAGCAGCAGCAGGCCGATCAGGGCAGTCATCGCATGGGCTCCCCGAGTACGCACGGAACGCGACAACGCGCTCCCTGCCAACCTATGCGCTGATGACCTCCGGAGGAACGGCTTTCGACCGGCCAGTGACCAACGCCACGTCAGGGATGGGGTCTTGGATCGATCGGGGCTCACATGGTCAGGAGCATGGCGAACATGCCGATGCCCATGGTGAGTCGGCAGGCCCGGGGCAGCCCGGCGGTGCCGAGTGCCAGGGTCCCGGAGGGGGTGTGCAGGAGCCGGGTGCCGGCCCACAGGGAGTAGGTGCCGAAGTAGAGCAGGAGGGAGCCGGTCAGCAGCGGCGTGCCCGCGTCGGCGGCGTGGTGGTGATGGCCGGGGGTGGCGGTCATCGCGAGCGCCATGTACGTCATGGCGAGCGCGCCGATCGCGTGGTGCAGCCGGTGTGCCCGGCGGGCGGGGGCGCGTACGGCGGCGAGCAGGAAGGCGGCGGCGGGGAGGCCGAACACCCAGGCCCAGACAGTGGCCGGGACAGCGCCGCCGGTCACGGCCATGGCGGCCATGCCGAGCCCCATCAGGGCCTCGGCGGCGTCGGACTCCCGGGCGAGCAGGCGCCGGGCGCCGAAGTGGTGAGTGGTGCCGGCGGCGCAGGGGGAGTGGCGCAGCCGGGTGAGGCAGTAGGCCCCGGCGGTGGCGGTGAGGAGCGCGAGCAGCCAGCTGATCAGCGAGGGTCCGTGCAACGGCGGCCTCCCGGGGCGGCGGGGGCGGGCGGCCGGCGGCGGTGTGGCGGGGGCGGCGAACAGATGACAGATGACAGATGTCAGCGAACAGATAACGGATAACAGATAACGTCATCTGTTATCTGTTCGCCGGCATCTGTCTCCCGCCCCTGCTCTTCGCCTGCGGCCCGCCACACCATCGCCCGCCGACCGCGGTCTGGACGGTCGTCCTGTCCACGATCACCGCTGTGGCCGGGGCGCGGGCAGGGCGCGCACCGGGGCGCACAGTGGTGCTCCCCGGTGTGCGGCCACCGGGCACACGCTCCGCCGCCCCGGCCGGCGCTCAGCCCGCGAGCCGCCCCGAGGCGACGACCCGGCTGAGGAACCGTCGCGTCCGCTCCTCCCGCGGATCGCCGAACACCTGCTCCGGCGGCCCCTGTTCGAGCACCACCCCGTCGTCCAGGAAGCAGACCTGGTCGGCCACCTCGCGCGCGAACCCCATCTCATGGGTGGACAGGACCATCGTCATCCCCTGCTCCTTGAGGTCGCGCACCACCGAGAGCACCTCCCCGACCAGGACCGGGTCGAGCGCCGCGGTGATCTCGTCGAGCAGCAGCAGCCGGGGCCCGGTGGCCAGCGCCCGCACGATGGCGACGCGCTGCTGCTGTCCGCCGGAGAGCCGGTCCGGGTACTCCTTCGCCTTGGCCGCCAGCCCGAGCCGGTCGAGCAGTCCCAGCGCCTCCGCCTCCGCCTCGGCCCGCCCCCGTCCGTGCACCCGGCGCGGGGCGAGCGTGATGTTCTCCAGCACGGTCAGGTGCGGGAACAGGTTGTAGGACTGGAACACCACGCCGATCCGGCGACGGACGGCGTCCTGGTCCGCGCGCGGGTCGGTGATCTCCTCCCCGTCCAGGAAGACCGCCCCGTCGTCGATCCCCTCCAGCAGGTTGACGCACCGCATCAGCGTGGACTTGCCGGAGCCGGACGCCCCGATCAGCGCCGTCACCGAGTGTTCGGGCACGGCGAACCCCACGTCGCGCAGCACCACCTGGCCGCCGAAGGTCTTGCGCACGGACTCCAGCCGGAGCACGTCCCCGCTCACACCGCACCTCCCTGGAACTGCCGACGGTTCGTCCGGGCGGTCAGCCAGTCGGCGAACCGCGTCAGCGGAATGGTCAGCACGATGAACACCAGCCCCGCCACCAGGTACGGCGTGAAGTTGAACGACCGGGCCGCGATGATCTTGGCCGCGTACACCGCGTCGATCGCCCCGCCGATCGAGACCAGCCCGGTGTCCTTCTGCAGGCTGACCAGGTTGTTCAGCAGCGGCGGCACCACCCGCCGCACGGCCTGCGGGAGCACCACGTACCGCATCGCCTGCGCGTTGGTGAGCCCGAGCGACCGGGCCGCGGCCCGCTGGCTGGGGTGCACCGACTCGATGCCGGAGCGGAAGACCTCCGACACGTAGGCGGAGTACGTCAGCACCAGCGCCGCCCCGCCGAGCACCAGCGGATCGGTGGTCACCCCGCTGAGCCGCAGCGCCGGCACCCCGGTGATCATCACCAGCAGGCAGATGATCATCGGCAGCCCGAGGAAGAAGTCCACGTATGCGGTGGCCAGCAGCCGCACCGGGAGGAACACCGGCCCGCGCAGCGTCCGCAGCACCGCGAGCAGCAGGCCGAACACCAGGATCAGCGCGCCGCAGCCGAGCATCAGTTCCAGGTTGAGCCGCAGCCCCGTCAGCACCTCGGGCAGCGCCTGGCGGGCGTAGTCGGCGTTGAAGAAGGTCTTCCGAGTCACCTCCCAGCCGGGGGAGTTGACGACCAGCAGGTAGAGCGCGACCGCCATCGCCAGGGTCGACCCGGCGGCCGTCAGCGCCGACCGGCGGGCCCGGCCGCGCCGGTACGCCTCGTGTGCCAGCCGTCGTTCGGAGGGGCGGTAGCCGTCGTCGTCCCCCTTGCCCCCGCCGCCGTCGCGGCCCCTCCCGTCGCGACCCTTCCCGTCGAGGTCATCCCCGTCGAGGCTCTTCCCGCCCCGGCCCGTGGCGACCGACGCCGGGCCGGCCGCCACCGCGTCGCCGCTCACTTGAGCACCGGTGCCGAGACGGCGTCGGAGAGCCACTGCTTCTCCAGCTTCGCGAGCGTGCCGTCGGAGCGCAGCGCGTCCACCGCCTGCGACACGCAGCCGGTCAGCTTCGAGCCCTTGTCCAGCACCAGACCGAACTGCTCGCTCTTCGACGCCCCCTCGAACTGGCCGACCACCTGCGCCTCGGGCACCTCGGCGCCGGTGATGTAGAAGGCCGTCGGCAGGTCCACCACGAGCGCCTCGACCTGGCCGTTCTTCAGCGCGGCCTTCGCGAGGTCGTTGGAGTCGAACACGGCCGGCTGGACGCTCGGCTTGATGGTGTTGGTGATGGTGTCCAGGCTGGTGGTGCCGACCTGCGCGCCCAGCTTGGCGCCCTTCAGGTCGGCGATGCTCTTCGCGCCCGCCGCCTTGGAGTTCTTCAACGCGATGACGGCCTGGCGCACGTCGTAGTAGCCGGAGGAGAAGTCGACGGCCTGCTTGCGCTCGTCACTGATGGACACCTGGTTGATGTCGAAGTCGAAGTCCTTGGCCCCCGGCGAGGTGGCCTTGCCGAACGGCGCGACCACCCAGCTGACCTTCTCCTTGGGGTAGCCCAGCTTCTCCGCCACCGCGAAGGCCACGGCGGACTCGAACCCCTTGCCGTTCTCCGGCTTGTCCTCGGTGAACCACGGGTCGTAGGCGGGCTTGTCGGTGCCGACGGTCAGCGTCCCCGCCGTCCGGGTCGCCAGCGCTCCCGGCGCGCAGCCCGCGGCGCTACCGGCCGCACCCGAGGAGCCCGAGGCGGCGGCCCCGTCGGACTTGGCGTCCTGCGGCGCGCACGCGGTCAGCGCGGCGGCCGCGGCGAGCAGCGCGGCGAGGGGCAGAGCGGCGGACGGCTTGCGGATGGTCATGGCAGGGCTCCAGTGAGGAAGGGCAGGGCGGGACAGGGGAGGCGACGGGGCGGGCCGGGGCCGGCCGCGGGCCCGGCGGGTCACTTCCCCCCGGTGGCGGCGCCGGAACACACACGGCATGGTCGGCGTACGGGCCCGCGTCCGCGGTGCCCTCCGAGCCGGATCAGCGACAGCGGCGGCAGAGGCCGCGCACGCGACAGCAGGCGTGACAACGAGAGGGCACCCGGAACAGGCCGATGTGGCACTCGGTCACCGTGATCACCGCCGGGAGCATGGCGGGAGGTTCGCATTCCGACGGTGCATCTGTCCAGAACATCCAGATCCCTGTCCACATGGCGGACGCCCGGCCGGCGGGCCCGCGCCCCGGGGCCCCGCCCGGGCCTCGGCGGAGCCACGCCGGAGCTTTGTCGGTCGCGACCCCCTTGAACAGGAGAACCTTTCGTACTTATGGTGTCTCCGTTGAAATAACTCCTGTCGAAGTGAGTCCCCGATGCAGAATCTTTCGCCAAGGCTCGCTGCGGCGGCCGAGGCCCCGGTCTCGACCCTCGCCGGCCACCCGGCCTGGCTGCACCTGAAGGAGGCCGTCGAGACGCTGCGCCCGCTGCAGTCCAAGGACGGCTCGATCGACCTGTCCGCCGTCCAGCGGCACACCGTCGACCCGCTGGTGGCCACCGTCCGCGGCGCCGTCGAGGAGCTCGCCCCGCTGTTCCCGCACGACGCCGCCTACCTGGCCGCCGTCGACGCGGACCTGGCCAAGTGGGCCGACACCGGCTACCGGGAGCCCGACTTCCTGGACTCGCTGCTCGCCTTCCACCCCGCCGACCAGCGCGAGGACGGCCTGGAGCACCTCGTCGTCTTCCCGATGTACACGCAGAACGGCAACCCGGACCGCAACCTGGAAGCCGTCCTGCTGAGCGTCGTGTGGCCCGACTGGCTGGCCGAGCTGGAGCGGACCCGCTTCGACAACCCGATGTTCGTGCCGATCACCTTCACCGACTTCACGGCCGGCTACGACACCAACTCCGCCGTCCTCTTCCCCGAGACGGTCGCCGTGCGCAAGGCGCCGGAACGTTTCACCTGGGGCGGCATCTTCTGCGACCGCGAGGCCGCCCGCTTCCGCGCCGTCACCACCAGCGCCGTCCAGCAGCTCGGCCTGGAGATCCCGGCCGACGCCGAGGGCCTGCTCAAGGACCAGGACCGCGCGCAGGAGACCTTCGTCCTGTGGGACCTCGTCCACGACCGCACCCACAGCCACGGCGACCTGCCGTTCGACCCCTTCATGATCAAGCAGCGCAGCCCGTTCTGGATGTACGGCCTGGAAGAGCTCCGCTGCGACCTCACCACCTTCAAGGAGGCGGTGAAACTGGAGGCCGAGGGCAACGCGCACGCCCGCGACGTCCAGTACGCGGTCCTCTTCGACCGCCTGTTCCGCTTCCCGGTCAGCGGCGACCGCGTCCGCAACTACGACGGCATGGGCGGCCAGCTGCTCTTCGCCTACCTGCACAAGCACGACGCGCTGCGCTGGCGCGACAACCGCCTCAGCATCGACTGGGACCGGGCCCCGCAGGTCACCAACGCGCTCTGCGCCGAGATCGAGACCCTCTACCGCGACGGCATCGACCGGCCCAAGCCGGCCCACTGGATCGCCGCCTACGAGCTGGTCTCCCGCTACCTCACCCCGCACCCCGCCTCCACCTGGGCGAAGGGCTCCGACGCGCTGCCGCTCGACATCACCGACGGCAAGGCCCTCAACAAGGCGCTGTGCGACGCGGTGCTCCCGGACGAGTTCCCGCTGAGCATGTTCTACGAGGCCCTGTCCAAGAAGCTCGGCGGCGTCATCGCCGCCACCGCCGGCATCACCGGCACCGGTATCCAGGGAGCCGCCGCGTGACCACGACCACCAAGTCCCCGCTGGCCGGCAAGGTCATCGCCGTCGCCGGAGCCAGCGGCCCGGCCGGCCAGGCGGTGCTGCGCCGCCTCACCGCCGACGGCGCCACCGTGATCGGTGCCGACATCGACGCCCAGCGCCTCGACTCCGCGCTGGACGCCACCCGCATCGCCGTGCGCGGGGCCAAGGTCAGCGGACAGGTGATCGACCTGCTCGACCCGCAGGAGGTCCACGACTGGGCCGACCACCTGGAGGCCGAGCACGGCCACGTCGACGGTCTGTTCCACCTGGTCGGCGGCTGGCGCGGCAGCAAGACCTTCTTCGACACCCGCCTGGACGACTGGGACTTCCTGCACGACACCGTCGTGCGCACCCTCCAGCACACCTCGCTGGCCTTCCAGCCCGCCCTGGTCCGCAGCTCCGCCGGCCGCTACGCGATGATCTCCGCCGCCGCGGCCCACAAGCCCACCGCCGGCGGCGCCGCCTACGCGGCCGCCAAGGCCGCCACGGAGGCCTGGACCCTCGCCATGGCCGACTCCTTCAAGAAGGAGACCACCGCCCCCGACGGCGAGCCCACCGCGGCGGCTGCCATCCTGGTCATCAAGGCGCTGGTCAGCCCCGAAATGCGGGCCGAGAAGCCGGAGGCGAAGTTCGCCGGCTTCACCGACACCGCCGACCTCGCCGGACACCTGGCGGGCCTCTGGGACCGCCCCGCAGCAGAACTGAACGGACAGCACCTGTGGCTGACAGCCCGATGACCGACCTCACCCGTACGGACGCGGTTCGGCGGCACGACCCCGCCGTCCGCGGCTTCGCCAGCGACAACTACGCCGGCGTGCACCCGGAGATCCTCGCCGCGATAGCCCTCGCCAACGGCGGCCACCAGATCGCCTACGGCGAGGACGACTACACGGCCCACCTCCAGGACGTCTTCCGCCGACACTTCGGCGACAAGGCCGAGGCCTACCCCGTCTTCAACGGCACCGGCGCCAACGTGGTCGCCCTCCAGGCGCTGCTCCCGCGCTGGGGCGCCGTGGTCGCCGCCGAATCCGCCCACATCAACGTGGACGAGGGCGGCGCCCCGGAGAAGATGGGCGGCATCAAGCTGCTCACCGTCCCCACCCCGGACGGCAAGCTCACCCCCGAGCTGCTCGACAAGCAGGCCTGGGGCTTCGGTGACGAGCACCGAGCGCAGCCGCTCGCGGTCTCCATCACCCAGAGCACCGAGCTCGGCACCCTCTACACCGCCGACGAGATCCGCGCGATCACCGAGCACGCCCACCAGCTCGGCATGCTCGTCCACGTCGACGGCTCCCGCCTGGCCAACGCCGCCGCGGCGCTCGGCCTGCCGCTGCGCGCCTTCACCACGGACGTGGGCGTCGACGTGCTGTCCTTCGGCGGCACGAAGAACGGCCTGCTGCTCGGCGAGGTCGTGGTGGTGCTCAACCCCGAGCGGGTGCGGAACATCAAGTTCCTGCGCAAGACCTCGATGCAGCTCGCCTCGAAGATGCGCTTCCTCTCCGTCCAGTTCGAGGCGCTGCTCTCCGGCGACCTCTATCTGCGCAATGCCGGGCACGCCAATGCGATGGCCAGCCGGCTGGAGGCGGCCGTCCGCGGGATCGACGGCGTCGAGATCGTGCGCCCGGTCCAGGCGAACGCGGTGTTCGCGATCCTCCCGCGCGAGGTGAGCGAGCGGCTGCAGAAGCACTACCGCTTCTACTTCTGGAACGAGCACACCGGCGAGGTGCGCTGGATGTGTTCGTACGACACCACGGAGGCCGACATCGACGGCTTCGTGGCGGCCATCGTCGAGGAGATGGGCCGCGTCTGACGACGCCTGAACATCGGATCGCCCCTGCCCGGGACCCCGGGCGGGGGCGATTTGCATGTGGCGGGCCTGTCCCCGTAC
>NZ_JBHWIO010000149.1:0-10917 GCF_042732075.1 Kitasatospora sp. NPDC059812 | reverse complement strand
CCCACCCCAACCCCCCCCCCCCCGCGGGGCCCCACCCCTCCTAACCGCCCTCCCCCCCCGCGGCCGCCTCCCCCTCCGCGGGGCCCCAACCCCCCCCCCGCCCCGCCGCCCGCGGGGCGCCCCCGCCCCGCGCCGCCGGTGCGTCACGCGGTGGCCGTCAGCGCAGCTCAGCGCACCCGCAGCGCAGCTCGGCGCGCCCTCAGCGCGCCGTCTGCGGGACGCGCTGCCCCGGGACGGCCGGCCGGGCGGCCTTGCGGCCGGCGGCCGGGGCGGCGCCCAGGGCGGTGCCCCGGGTCTCCTCGGCCCACAGCACGCACACCAGCAGGCCGACCACGGTGGTGCCGGCCGCGATGAGCATGGTCGGGCCGGTGCCCAGCCCGGACAGCGACAGCGGCAGCAGGTAGGTGCCGACGGCCGCGCCGATCCGGCTCACCGAGGTCGCCACGCCCACCGCCGTCGCCCGGATCTCGGTGGGGAAGAGCTCGTTGGGGTAGGTCCAGTCGAGGACGTTGGGCCCGCCGCACAGGAAGGCGTACGCGCACAGCGCCGTCAGGGCGATGGCCGCCGGAGCGGTGGGCCACACGCCCAGCAGGGCCAGCGGGACGGCCATCAGGGCGAACGACCAGATGATGACGGGGCGTCGGCCGCGGGTGTCGATCAGGCGCAGCGCCGGGAAGCAGCCGAGCAGGAAGACGAGGCTGATCAGCCCGGTGCCCAGGGTCTCCATCACGGTCCCGCCGGGCATGCCGAAGGAGGAGAGGATCTGCGGGCCGAAGGTGAGCATCGCGAACAGCGGGCCGACCTGGCAGAGGAAGAACAGGCCGCAGAACAGGGTGCGGCGCCGGTAGGGCGGGGTCATCAGCAGGCGCAGCCCGCCGGGGCGGCCGCGCTCGGCCGGGTCGGGCATCAGCTCGCGGCCGTCCACCCGTACGCCGAGGTGCTTCTCGACCACGCGCACCGCGTCGCCGACCCGCCCGTGGGCGGCCAGCCAGCGCGGGGACTCCGGCGTACCGCGACGGATCACCAGGAACACCACGCACAGCACCGTGGAACTCGCGAGCATCCACCGCCAACTGCCGGGCCCGGCCAGCTCCAGGAACGCGTAGCCCACCACGTAGGCGAGCACGGAGCCGGCGTACCAGGCGATGATCTGCTGACCGAGCAGCCGCCCGCGCTGCTTGGCGGGCAGCCACTCGGCGAGCAGGGACGTGGCGATGGGGTAGTCGGCGGCCACGGCCATGCCGAGCACGAAGCGCAGCACGGCGATCGCCCACACCGTGTCGACCCAGAAGGAGAGCACCGAGCAGGCGACCATCACGAGCAGGTCGGCGGTGTACATCACCTCCCGGCCGATCCGGTCGGTCAGCACGCCGAAGAGCGCGCCGCCGACGAACATGCCCACCAGCGCGGCGGCGCCGATCAGGCTGACCTCCGCGGTGGACAGGCCGAGCTCGGGTCGCATCCCGATCAGGGCGACGCCGACGATGCTCAGGATGTAGCCGTCGAGCAGCGGCCCACCGGAACAGGCGAGGGCCAGTCTCCGGTGGAAGGCGGTATACGGGGCGTTGTCGATGGTCTGGGACATGTGCTGGGGGTCCTCCGGAGCGTACGGCGGCGGATGGCCCGCTCACCGTGCGCCGGGTAGACGGCAAGAAAAGACGCCGTCCGGCGGACGGCGCCATCACCCGCTCACACCGGGCGACCGTCCACGGTTGCCCGGGTACGAGGGGGCCGCCACCGGGCCGAAGGTCGGCCGGAGTCGCGACCAAGGTCCCGAAGCGGACAGGACCTCGGACCGTGTCGCGACCCCGCCCGCCCAGTCCTGCCGGGCCCTGCCGCCGCCCGGGCGCCCGCCCGCCCGCCGGGCGTGACCCTTCTCACCCGGAGGCCCCCCGAGGGCCCCGATCGTGTGACCGGCGCCACATCCGGCCGTGCCGCCGGCGGGCGCACCGGCCCGCGACCGCCGAACGGCGCGGCCCGGTGCGCACCCCGCGTCCGCTACGCGGGCGCGCCCTCCGCCAGCCCGCCGTCGGCCAGCCGCAGCCACCGCTGCACGCCGATCCCGTGCAGGAACCGCTCGTCGTGGCTGACCACCACGAAGGCCCCCCGGTAGGAGTTCAGGGCGCTCTCCAGCTGGGCCGCGCCCGCCAGGTCGAGGTTGTTGGTGGGCTCGTCCAGCAGCAGCACGTCGGGGCGCCTGAGCAGTTGGGCGGCCAGGCCGAGGGAGACGATCTGGCCGCCGCTGAGGGTGCCCAGGCGCCGGTCCAGCGCCAGGTGGGCCAAGCCGAGGCGCTCCAGCTGGGCGCGGGTGCGTTCCTCGATGTCCCAGTCGTCGCCGATGACGGCGAAGTGCCGCTCGTCGACGTCCCCGGACTCCACGGCGTCGATGGCCCGGACGATCTCGGCGACGCCCAGCACCTCGGCGACGGTGAGGTCGCCGCTCAGGGGGAGGGTCTGCAGGAGGTGGCCGAGGGTGCCGGTGACGGTGACGGATCCGCCGGCGGGCCGCAGCGTCCCGGCGAGGAGCCGGAGCAGCGTGCTCTTGCCGGTGCCGTTGGGCGCGACGAGGCCGGTGCGGCCGGCACCGAGGGTGAAGGACAGGTCCTGGAACACGGGGGTGTCGTCGGGCCAGGAGAAGGACAGGTTCGAGCAGACGACGAGAGCGCCGGACATGGAGGTGGCCTCACAGGGGGGCAGGGCGCGGCGCAGCAGACAGCCGGCGCCCGGGGGCAGACGGATGGGAGGAGGGCGCGACGACGGGGCCACGCCGACGGTGCTTCCACGCACCGGTCGGTGGCCTGCCGGGTCCGGGACTCACCCGGAGATGTCGTCGTCCACCACCACGTCTGGTCTCCTCGGCATACGGACGGTCGAAGTCCGCGCCAGTGTAGCCACCGGCTGCCAGGCACGCACGGCATTTATCCGGCGGCCGCCACCCCTGTGCCACCGGTGATCGTGCTGCGCAGGAAGTCGGTGGGGTCGACTTCCTGCGCTCATGGGCGGGTGGCTTGGGCTGCTTGGGTGGCTTGGGTGCGGCAGTGGGTGAGGGCGCACTTGAGGCGGGGGTCGGGGTTGGTGGTGGTGAGGAGTTCGCCGGCGGTGGTGAGGGTGGTCCAGTAGGCGGTGGGGTCGCCGGTGCGGGGGAGGGGTGGGGTGGTGATGAGGGAGAGGTAGGCGGTGGTGAGGTTGCCGGTGGTGAACCAGCGGTTGAGGCCGTGGTGGTGGCCGGGTCGGATGTCGCCGTGGGCGTTGACGGCGGTGAGGAGGTGGTCGATGACGGTGCGTTGGGTGGGGGTGAGGGTGGCGGGGATGTCGAAGATGCCGAGGGCTTCGAGGAGTTCGCCGGTGTCGGTTTCGGAGTCGGGGCGGGGGTTGGCGAGGAGGGCGTCGTGGCAGTCGTCGAGGCGGCGGATGGTCTCGGTGTGGGGGATGGCGAGGGCGAGGCAGACGGCTTGGGCGGCGGGTCGGGGTTGGTGGCCGAGGCGGGCGAGGAGGGCGTAGGTGGCGGCGGGGGTGGCGCCGCGGGAGAGGGTGTGTTTGGCGAGGTTGGTGAGGTGCATGGGTGGTGCGGCTTTCAGACGGTGGCGGGGGTGACGGGCGACGAAGGTGCGGGGCGGCGGGTTGTGAGCATGGCGGGTGCCTCAAGAAGGATTGTGCGGGGGAGTCCTGGTGGGGAGAAGGGGGATGCCGTCGCCATGCTCCCAGGAGTCCCAGGCGTCTTCGACCGCTTGACCAGCGGTCGGGGCCGCGTCTGCACTCGTCGTCGTCGCCGTCCGCAGCGGCGAGTTCGGCGACGTCTGAAACCGCAGGCCCGGACCGCTCACCGGTCCGGGCCTGCGCGCCGTCACGAGCCGGCGGTGGCCGCCTCCAGCGTGGTGGCCATCACCGGGCTGGTGAAGGTGTTCGTCGCATCCCCCGTGGAGGGGTGGTAGGAGCCCCACTTGAGGTAGTTGCGGTCGCCGTCCCAGGTGGTGCCCTTGAAGGTGTCCGAGCCGGTGGTGAAGGTCTGCTTCACGCCGTCGAACCAGAAGTCGATGGTGCCGTCGGTGCGGCCCAGGCGGATCTTCAGCGCGTACGAGTGCCACGTGTTGTTGGTCGTCTGCGCGGTCCACAGGGAGTGCGCGACGTGGTCGGTGTCCCACTCCTGGAGGCGGACGCGCCCGTTGACGATGTCGATCTCGATCGGGTGGTTGGCCGTGCCGGTGCTCGGCGAGCACTTGAGCTGGAAGACGTACCGGCTGTTGGTGTCCTTGATGTCCACCTTGGACGACCAGCCGAGGTAGAAGGTGTTGCCCTCCTTCAGGTCCGGGCTGAGCGTCTCGCAGCGCTCCTCGCCGGCGGCCTGGAAGGCCCGCCACACGCTGCCCTTGACGGAGTCCTTGACGACGCCGAAGTTGCCGGCCGCGCACTGGACCGCCTTGAACGAGGACGGGCCGGTGCTGGTGCTCGGCGTCCACAGGACCTTGCCCGCGTCGGCGGCGGAGGCCTGGCCGCCGCAGGTGAGCGCGAACGTGGCGAGGGCGGCGGCCGCGGCGGCGGCCTTGCGGCGCTGGGTCAGAAGGGACATGCCTCTCCCGGGGGGATGAGTGGCGCGGGGCGGGGGACGGGTGTACGCGGCGATTCGACCACCGCCCGGCCCGTCCGGCCAGACGGAACGGCCGACGGAAGAGCCTTTTCGGACACTTCCGCCGGCCGCCCTGTCGACCTGAACCCGAACCCGGGCCCGTCCGTTACGGGTTGCGCGGCCCCTCGGAGCCCTCGGAGTCCTCGTCGTAGGAGGAGGTGCCCTCGTCCAGCAGCGGCTCCTGCGTCTTGAGGTGCGCGGGGGCCAGCGCCCGCAGCGTGTGGTAGCCGGTGATGACGACCAGGGTGCCCAGCGCGATGCCGCTGAGGCTGAAGGTGTCGGTGAACTTCAGGGTGACGTTGCCGATGCCGATGATGATGCCCGCGGCGGCCGGCACCAGGTTCAGCGGGTTGCGCAGGTCCACCTTGGACTTGATCCAGATCTGCGCGCCGAGCAGGCCGATCATGCCGTACAGGATGACGGTGATGCCGCCGAGCACCCCGCCGGGGATCGCGGCCACGACGGCGCCGAACTTCGGGCAGACGCCGAACAGCAGCGCGAAGCCGGCCGCGGCCCAGTAGGCGGCGGTGGAGTAGACCCGGGTGGCGGCCATGACGCCGATGTTCTCGGAGTAGGTGGTGTTCGGCGGGCCGCCGAGCGCGGTGGAGAGCATGGAGCCGACGCCGTCGGCGGAGATCGCGACGCCGAGCTTGTCGTCCAGCGTCTGGCCGGTCATCTCGCCCACGGCCTTGACGTGGCCGGCGTTCTCCGCGACGAGCGCGATCACCACGGGCAGGGCGACCAGGATCGCGGACCACTGGAAGGAGGGGCCGTGGAAGTCGGGCAGGCCGATCCAGTCCGCCTTGCCGACGCCCGACAGGTCCAGGCGCCAGTGGTCGGTGAGGTGGCCGCCCGCGTCCACCGAGTGGATCTTGCCGAAGACCCGGTCGAACAGCCAGGAGATCCCGTACCCGAAGAGCAGCCCGAGGAAGATCGCCACGCGCGACCAGAAGCCCCGCAGGCACACCACGGCCAGACCGGTGAACAGCATCACCAGCAGCGCCGTCCACTGGTCCTGCGGCCAGTAGGTCGACGCGGTGACGGGGGCGAGGTTGAAGCCGATCAGCATGACGACCGCGCCGGTCACGATCGGCGGCATCGCCGCGTGGATGATCCGCGCCCCGAACCGCTGGACCGCGAGGCCCACCAGGAACAGTGCCGCGCCCACCACGAACACCGCACCGGTCACGGTCGCGCTGGTGCCGCCCTGCGCCCGGATCACCGCGGCCACGCCCACGAAGGACAGCGAGCAGCCGAGGTAGCTGGGCACCCGGCCGCGGGTGGCCAGCAGGAAGATGATCGTCGAGACGCCGGACATCATGATCGCCAGGTTGGGGTTGAGCCCCATCAGCACGGGCGCCACGAAGCTCGCGCCGAACATGGCCACCACGTGCTGGGCGCCGAGCCCTGCCGTGCGGGGCCAGGAGAGCCGTTCGTCGGGGCGGACGACCGCCCCCGGCGCGGGCGTACGCCCGTCACCGTGCAGCTTCCAGCGCACGCCGAGATCCATGGTGGGGGTTCGCTTTCTCTGTACTTCCGGTGAACTGTCCGCACCATTCTCCCGGTCACCGGGCCTGCCGCGCGCACCCGGCCCGGCCTTGACCTGCGCACTCGCGCGGCCCGGGGGCGGCGCAGCCGGCTCACAGCAGCTCGGCCCGGGCGGCCTGGATGCCCGCCTGGAACCGGGTCCGGGCCCCGAAGCGGTCCATCAGCTCCCGCACCCAGCGCTGCACCGTCCGGGTGGACACCCCCAGCTGGCGGGCGATCGACTCGTCGGTGAGCCCCGCCGCGAGCAGCGGGAGCAGTTGGCGGTGCCGGTCCTCCGGATTCTCCTCCGGCAGGGCGGGCAGCCGCATCGCCTGCGCCCAGTACAGCTCGAACAGTCCGGCGAGCGCGTCCAGCAGGGTGGAGGGCCGGATCAGCAGCACGCTCTGCAGCTCGGTGCCCGCGCTGACCGGCAGCAGCGCCCAGCGGTCGTCCAACAGCGCCAGCTTCAGCGGCAGTTCGGTGTGCACCCGGGCCTGCTCCCCGGCCGTGGCGAAGGAGTGGATCTCCGCCAGGCGCTCCGGATCGCGCAGCACCCGGCTGTGGTACACCACCCTGGTCGTCACCCCCCGTGCCAGCAGGGCCAGTTCGGTCTGCGGATCGCTGCGCCGGATGTACGGGGGCCGGTCCAGGACCCGCAGCCGCTCGCGCACCCCGAACTGGAGGGTGCGCCACAGCTCGGCGACCGATCTGCGCCCGCAGATCACCTCGACCGGCGCGTCGGACCCGGTGCCGTCCCGGCCCTGCCGGTAGGTGCGCATCAGCTCGCCCATCCGGCCCCGGGCGCGCCGCAGTTCGACCTCGCGCCGCAGCAGCAGCTCCTCCACCGCCACGTCGGGCGGCACCGCCGCCCAGGCCCCGGCCGCGCAGGCCTCCACCAGCCCTTGCGTGGCCAGCGAGACCAGTGCCGCGAGCACGATCGAGGCCTGGAGGTTCATCTGGGCGGCCAGCCACTGCGGGTCGGCGGCCTGGACGCCGAGCAGCCGCAGGTAGAGCTGTTCCTCGACCGCGCCGAGGCCGAGTCCGGCGAGCATGCCCGTCCCCGACACTGCGTCCTCCTCGTCCTGCACCGCCAGTGGACGAGCCGACTGTGCGCCACTCGGTGCCCGAAATCAAGGGATTGATCGGTCGACATGTTCCCGCCATGTCGGGTTCCTGCCCACGCGGTTCCCTTCCCGGCCCGCCCGCGGCGCCCGCAAGCTGGGCGGCACCCCCTCAACTCCCAGTGAAGGAGCCCCCCATGGCCCTTTCCCGTACTGGCCGGCTCGTGCTCGCCGCCCTGCTGGCCCTCCCGGCCGCCGCGGCCGCGACCCCCGCGACGGCCGCCCCCGCCACCCACGCCGCCGCGCACGGCTACGGCAGCGCGCACCGCTTCGGCCACGGCGCCCGCTACGACGGCGGAGTCTGGGGCGGCTACGTCGCCCAGGGCAGCGGCTTCCAGAGCGTCTCCGGCTCCTGGACCATGCCTGCCGTGCAGTGCAACACCGCCAACGACCTGTTCGCCCCCTGGGTCGGGATCGACGGCTACGGCTCGCAGACCGTCGAGCAGACCGGCGTCCAGGCCGACTGCTCCAGCGGCTCCCCGGTCTACTCGGCCTGGTACGAGATGTACCCGGCCCCGCCGCAGTACTTCAGCGACCCGGTGGACGCCGGTGACAGCTTCACCGCCTCGGTGGTCAACAGCGGCGGTTCCAGCTACGCCCTGCAGATCACCGACAACACCAAGGGCTGGACCGAGACCACCACCCAGCAGCTCGACGGCCAGAACGTCAGCGCCGAGGCCGTGATCGAGTCCCCGAGCCAGAGCTACCCCTCCTTCAGCCGCCTGGACTTCTCCGGCGTCACGGTCAACGGCCAGGTCTTCGACGGCTACTCCCCGCAGGCCATCGACAGCGGCCCCTACACCGAGACCCCGCTCAGCAACGGCTCCTTCGCGATAGTCCCCGCCTGATCCGGCCGGCCTGACCCGTTCCACTCGACCCGCCTGCGAGCCCGTCTGCGAGCCCGCCCCGGCCCCCGCCTTCCCGTGGGGGTCGGGGCGGGCTCGTGTCCCAGAGGGACTCATGTCCCAATGGGACATTTCCGGGTGTACGGTGGCTCCCGTGACCACCGAGAAGGCCGAGCACACCACCGAGGGACGGCGTGACCGCAAGGCGCGCCGCACCCGCGAGTCACTGGCCGCCGCCGCCCTCCAGCTGGTGCTGGACCGCGGCCTGGCCGCCGTCTCCGTCGAGGACGTCACCGACCGGGCCGACGTCTCCCGCCGCACCTTCAGCCGGTACTTCGCCTCCCGCGAGGACGCCGTGCTGGACTGCCTGCGCGCCGACTTCGGCCGGATCAACGCGGCGCTGGCGGCCCGCCCCGCCGCCGAGACCCCGGTGGCCGCCTACCGCGCGGCGCTGCGGGTCTGGCTGGGCGACGAGCGGGACCCGGCCTGGCACCGGCGCCCCGGTGTGCGGGAGCTGTTCGGCCTGATCGCCGCCGAGCCCTCGCTGACCGCCGCCTACCGGCGGATCTGCGTCGACGAGGAGGAGGCCTCCATCCGGATCGCCGCCGCCCGCCTCGGCCTGGACGCGGAGTACGACCTGCGCCCGGCCGTCGCCGTCGGCCTCGGCGTGGCGGCCCTCCAGGCCGCCTCCCGCGCCTGGGTCCGCCACCCCGTCGGCGCCGACGAGCCGGATCTGCCCGACCTCGTGGAACGGGCCTTCGACCTGCTCGCCGCCGAACCGCCCCCCGACGGCCCGGCGGCCTGAACCACCGCGCCCACCCGGCGCACCCGCACGAAAGGACGTACGCCATGACCGGCACCGACCACCCCCAGGAGTTCACCGGCAAGGCCGCACTGGTCACCGGTGGCGCCTCCGGCATCGGCCTCGCCGTGGCCCGCCGCCTGGCGGCCGGCGGCGCGGCCGTCGCCGTCGCCGACTTCGACCTGGAGGGCGCCCGCAGGGCCGCCGCCGAACTGGAGGCCGCCGGCGCCCGGGCCCTGGCGATCGGGACGGACGTCACCGACCCGGAGTCGGTGCGGGCCGCCGTCCAGGCCGCCGTGGACGGCCTCGGCGCCCTGCACCTGGCCGTCAACAACGCCGGCATCAGCGGCGCGAAGGCCCCCACCGGCGCGTACGAGCCCGAGCAGTGGCGCCGGGTCCTGGCCACCAACCTCGACGGCGTCTTCTACTCGCTGCGCTACGAGATCCCCGCCATCCTGGCGGCCGGCGGCGGCGCCGTCGTCAACATGGCCTCGATCCTGGGCACCAACGGCTTCGCCGGCTCGCCCGCCTACGCGGCCGCCAAGCACGGCGTGGTCGGCCTGACCAAGACCGCCGCCCTGGAGTACGCCGCGCAGGGCGTGCGGATCAACGCCGTCGGTCCGGGCTTCATCGACACCCCGCTGCTGAGCGCGGCCGACGAGGAGGCCCGTCAGGCGCTGGTCGCCCTGCACCCGGCCGGCCGGCTCGGCCGCGCCGAGGAGGTCGCCGAACTGACCGCCTTCCTGCTCTCCGACCGGGCCTCCTTCATCCATGGCAGCTACCACCTGGTCGACGGCGCCTACGCGGCCCGCTGACCGGCCCGCTGCCCAGGCCCGTCCGGTGGCCGGGGCAGCGCAACCGGGGGGACAGTCGAGTCCGGGGGCAGAGAGAGGGAGTCCGAAACCCATGAAGGCAGTCCAGTACCGCAGCGTCGGCGCCGCCCCCGAGGTGGTCACCGTCCCCGATCCGGAGCCCGGCCCCGGCCAGGTCCTGCTCAAGGTCACCGCGGCGGGGGTGTGCCACTCCGACATCGCCGTGATGAGCATGCCCGCCGAGCGGCTGTCCTTCCCCCTGCCGCTCACCCTCGGGCACGAGGGCGTCGGCACCGTGGCCGCGCTCGGCGCGGGCGTGACCGGCCTGGCCGAGGGCGAAGCGGTCGCCGTCTACGGGCCGTGGGGCTGCGGCAACTGCGCCAAGTGCGCGGAGGGCAAGGAGAACTACTGCCTGCGCGCCGCCGAACTGGGCATCCGCCCGCCCGGCCTGGGCGCCCCCGGGGCGATGGCCGAGTACATGGTGGTGGACAGCCCCCGGCACCTGGTGCCGCTCGGCGGCCTCGACCCGGTCCGGGCCGTGCCGCTGACGGACGCCGGCCTGACCCCGTACCACGCCATCAAGCGTTCGCTCGGCAAGCTGACGCCCGGCAGCACTGCCGTGGTGATCGGCACCGGCGGCCTGGGCCACGTCGCGATCCAGCTGCTGCGCGCGATGACTGCGGCCCGGGTGATCGCCCTGGACGTGACGGAGGAGAAGCTCGCGCTGGCCCGCAGCGTCGGCGCGCACGAGACGGTCCGCTCCGACGCCTCCGCGCCCGCCCGGGTGCGCGAACTCACCGGCGGCATCGGCGCCCAGGTGGTGCTGGACTTCGTCGGCGCCCCGCCCACGGCGGCCGCGGCCGGCGCGATGGTGGCGGTGGAGGGCGACGTGACGATCGTCGGCCTCGGCGGCGGCACCCTGGCCGTCGGCTTCGGCGCCCTGCCGTACGAGGTCTCGGTGTCCTCCCCGTACTGGGGCACCCGCGCCGAGCTGATCGAGGTCCTCGACCTGGCCCGGGTCGGCGCGGTGGACGTGCACGTCGAGACCTACGGGATCGACGAGGCGCCGCTCGCCTACGAGCGTCTGCACAGCGGCCGGATCAACGGGCGCGCCGTCATCCTCCCCAACGGCCCAACCGCGCCGGCGGGGCGCCGGGGGGGCCCGGGGCGGGGGCGGGCCCCGCGC
>NZ_JBHWIO010000148.1:4673-11206 GCF_042732075.1 Kitasatospora sp. NPDC059812 | reverse complement strand
CGAGCTCCCGGGGGGCGGGCCCGCGCCCGCCGGGCGCGACGCGGCCCAGGACGGCGGTGAACCAGGGGGCGGGGCGCCCGCGGCCCGGGGCGGGGGGGGGCCCGCGGCCGCGCGGCCGGGCGCGCCCGGTGCCGCCGGCCTGCTCCTCGGCGGCGCCGGGGTGCTGGCGGCCGGCCGGTACGGCGCCCTGGGGCCCGGCCGACGAGGCGGAGCGCTGGGCGGGCGGCTGGGCGCCCGCCGGTGCGCCGGCGGCCGACTGCTGGTCCGGGGACGGCTGCCGCCCGGCCTCGCCGGTGCGCTGGGTGTCCTGGGCGTCCTCGGCGCCTTCGGCGCCGTCCGTGCCGTGGACGGTCCGCGCGGTCTCCGCTCTGGCTGCGTCGGCGGCCGGACGCGGCGCGAGGGAGGGCGACAGCGCCATCCCGCCGGTGGTCCGGAACAGCTCGTCGGCCCCCGGGAGACTCACTCGGCGGGGCGGCACCGGTCGAGCACCTCCCTGGCAAGCTGGCGGTAGGCGGCGGCACCGACCGAGTTGGTCGCGTACGTGGTGATGGGCTCGCCGGCGACGGTGGTCTCCGGGAAGCGCACGGTCCGCCCGATGACGGTGTGGAAGACGTGCTCGCCGAACGCCTCGACGACGCGCGCCAGCACCTCGCGGCTGTGCACGGTGCGCGAGTCGTACATGGTCGCGAGGATGCCGTCCAGGCGCAGCTCGGGGTTGAGCCGCTCGCACACCTTCTCGATGGTCTCGGTCAGCAGTGCGACGCCGCGCAGCGCGAAGAACTCGCACTCCAGCGGGACGATGACGCTGTGAGCGGCGGTCAGCGCATTGACCGTCAGCAGGCCCAGCGAGGGCTGGCAGTCGATGATGACGAAGTCGTAGTCGGGCAGCAGCGGCTTCAGCGCGCGGGCCAGCGCGGACTCCCGGGCCACCTCGCTGACCAGCTGCACCTCGGCGGCGGAGAGGTCGATGTTGGACGGCAGCAGGTCCATGCCCGGCACGGCCGTCTTGAGCAGCACTTCATCGGCCGTCAGGCCCCGCTCCATGAGCAGGTTGTAGACGGTGACGTCGAGCTCCATCGGGTTGACGCCGAGGCCGACCGAGAGCGCGCCCTGCGGGTCGAAGTCGACGAGCAGCACCCGGCGGCCGTACTCGGCCAGCGCGGCGCCCAGGTTGATGGTCGACGTGGTCTTGCCGACGCCGCCCTTCTGGTTGCACATGGCGATGATCTGCGCGGGGCCGTGCTCGGCGACCGGGGCGGGGATCGGGAAGTACGGCAGCGGGCGGCCGGTCGGGCCGACCCGCTCGCGGCGCTGGCGCGCGGCGTCGGGGGCCAGCGTGGCGGCGTACTCCGGGTCCGGCTCGTACTCGGCGTCCGGGTCGTCGTAGGCACCGTAGGCGAACTCGCCGTAGGCCAGGCCGTAGGCCGCCAAGTCGGCGTCGTGATCGGTCACCGTGGTCACCTGCGCTGTGTTCTGGCGTGCTTCGAAGGTACGGAGTGCGACCGAGCCGACCTCGGCCGAGCCCACGGAGGGCTGCCGGGCCCCGGGCTCCTCACTCGGCTGGCCGGCGGTGCGCTCCGCCAGTCCTGGCTGACCACCCCCGGGAGCAAATGTCGACTCATTCACAAGTCGTCTTACCTCCTTGGGCATCCAGGACTCTATGTCGATTCGTCAGCGTGGCAGCATGCCGACGGTTTGCGACTCTAGGCCGTTCAAGGCGTTCGCAGCAACACAATCCACGGTAGTGGGCCGGATGTGTCGACTATCGGGCGGGCCGATGTCAAGGGATGAGTAGGCCGTTGACCCTAACGTTTCTGCGGTGGGGTGACACGACCGACAGAAATTGACGACAGAGCGACCCGCCCGCTCAACCACCCGTTCACGGGCACGGCGAAGCCCCCGGCCCGAGGGGATCGGGTCGGGGGCGAACGACCGCCGGGCGGCCTACCGGATCACTGGATCGCCAGATCAGCGGATCGCCGGATCAGCAGATCACTGGATCACCGGATCACCGGATCAGGCGAGCACGCTCTCCAGCGAGACCGACTCCAGGCCGAAGGCCTCGGCCACGGCCGGGAAGGTGATCTGGCCCTCGTGCACGTTCAGGCCCTTGGCGAGCGCCGGGTCACGGCGCAGCGCCTCCTTCCAACCGCGGTTGGCCAGCTCGACGACGTACGGCATCGTCGCGTTGGTCAGCGCGTAGGTGGAGGTGTTCGGGACGGCGCCCGGCATGTTGGCCACGCAGTAGAAGACCGAGTTGTGGACCTGGAAGGTCGGCTCGGCGTGCGTGGTGGCGTGCGAGTCCTCGAAGCAGCCGCCCTGGTCGATGGCGATGTCGACGAGCACGGAGCCCGGCTTCATGCGGGAGACCAGCTCGTTGGTGACGAGCTTCGGGGCCTTGGCGCCCGGGATCAGCACCGCGCCGATGACCAGGTCGGCCTCGATGACGGCCTTCTCCAGCTCGAAGGTGTTGGAGACGATGGCCTTGATCTTCGTGCCGAAGATGCGGTCGGCCTCGCGCAGCTTGTTGATGTCGCGGTCGAGCAGGGTCACGTCGTAGCCCATGCCGATGGCGATGGTGGCCGCGTGCCAGCCGGAGACGCCACCGCCGATGACGACGGCCTTGGCCGGGTGGGTGCCGGGCACGCCGCCGGGCAGCACGCCGCGGCCGCCGGCCGGGCGCATCAGGTGGTACGAGCCGACCTGCGGGGCGAGACGGCCCGCGACCTCGGACATCGGGGCGAGCAGCGGCAGCGCGCCGTTGCCGAGCTGCACGGTCTCGTACGCGATGGCGGTGGTGCCCGAGGCGATCAGCGCGTCGGTGCCGGCGCGGTCGGCCGCCAGGTGCAGGTACGTGAAGAGGGTCTGGCCCTTGCGCAGCCGGTGGTACTCGGAGGCGATGGGCTCCTTGACCTTCAGCAGCAGGTCGGCCGTGGCCCACACCTCGTCGGCGGTGGGGAGGATGGTGGCGCCGGCGGCCACGTACTCCTCGTTGGGGATCGAGGAGCCGACACCGGCGTTGTCCTCGATGTAGACCGAGTGTCCGTTGCGGACCAGCTCATGCACGCCGGCGGGCGTGATGGCCACGCGGTACTCGTGGTTCTTGACCTCGCGGGGGATGCCGACCTTCACGGCTAAACACGTCCTCTTGCCATGGGGGTCCCTACCGGAGAAGACCGGCGGGCGACGCGCACGTGGGGAAGCCTCCGGGGCAGCCCGGGGCGGGGATCGCTGCGCGACTGAGTTCGAGTGTAATGAAGCCCAGTCGGCGTGTCAGCCTTCCAAAGTGAATAAATCTGCCGAACACATTGGCAGGTTCGTAGGCTTCCCTTGCGATCTTCCCACCAAAGGTGTGTTAACCGGGCATCTTCGACAATACCTCCGAAATACCCCTCACCACCCGGCGTCGACGCGTTCCCGCAGGTCCGCGAGGGCGGCCCCGACGGCCTCCCGGCCGCGCTCGTCGCCGAGCCTGCGCAGCACCGCCAGCGCGGCCCGGTACTCGCGGTCCGCCTCGTCGAAACGGCGCTGTGCGGTGTGCGCCTCGGCCACCCGGGCGAGCAGCCGGGCCTCGGCGGCGGGCTCCCCCATCGACTGCCGCAGGCCGAGCGCCCGCCCGTACCAGTCGGCGGCGCGCACCGCGTCGCCGAGCGCGCGGTGGCAGCCGGCGGCGCCCTCCAGGGCCCGGGCGCAGAGCGGTTCGTCGCCGGCCGTGCGGGCGTGCTCCAGGGCGGCCCGGTAGTGCGCGACGGCCTGCTCCCAGCGGCCCGCGGCGGCCTGCAGGTCGCCCAGGTTGAGCAGCGCGGCCGAGGCCCGGCGGGGTCGGCCGTGCCGCTCGGCGACGGTCAGCACCAGTTCGTGCAGCCGGTAGAGGTCGGCGGGGGCGGCGCCGGTGAGCGGCAGGGTCCGCAGCAGCGCGGTGACCAGCCGGCCCGCCGAGCCGTCCAGGTCGCCCTGGCCGATCGCGTCGGCCACCGCCCCGAGCAGCAGGTCCCGCTCGCCGAGCAGCCACTCCCGGGCGTGCGCCGCCGAGCCCAGCCGCAGGGCGGCGGGCAGCGGGTCCGGCCCGGGGCCGCCCGCCGGGTCCAGCAGGGCGCGGGCCGACTCGGTGAGCCGGACCAGCCGCTCCAGCAGCCGGGCCCGGGCGAGCTCGGTCTCGGCGGGCCGGTCCTCCTGCTCTCGCAGCCGGACCAGCCTCGGGTAGAGACGGCCGGGCACCCGGTAGCGCGGGCTGCCGTCGGCGGCCGGCGCCTCCTGGCCGAGCAGCTCCCGTTCGGCCAGTGCGGCGAGCGTCACAGCCGCCTCCGGTGCCGGGCAGCCGACCAGGGCGGAGGCGGTGCGCGGGTCGGCGGTCTGCGCCGGGGCCAGGGTGAGGGTGCGCAGCATCCGCGCCTGGGCGGCCGGGAGGGTGCCGTACAGCAGGGTGAACGCGCCGATCAGCGGGTCGCTGTCGGGGACGGGCACCGGCTCGGCCGGCTCCGGGCCAGGCTTCACCCAGGCCGCTTGCTCCCCGGCCGTCTCGGCGGCGGCGGGCTCCGGCGCCGGGCCCTCGGCCGGCTTCTCCCCCAACGCCGAGGGCGTCGCGGCCTTCCCGGCCTTCCCGGGCGTGGACGCCTGGGCAGCCTTCAGCCCCTGAACGGCCTTCGCGGCCTTCCCCGAGGTCGTGCCCTGTACGGGCTTCGCCGCCTTCCCGGGCGTCGACGCCTGGGCGGTCTTCGGCCCCTGGACGGGCTTCTCCGCCTTCTCCCCCTCCCCCTTCGGCGCCGCCGACCGCGCCGATTCCTCGCCCACCACCCGGGTGAGCTCGCGCGCCGCCTCGGTGACGGCCGCCTTCGGGTCGCCGCGCAGCCACCCGGCCATCAGCCGCAGGGCGGCCGGCCGGGCCGCGCAGGCCTCGGCCAGGTCGGCGCCGCCGACCGGGTCGCAGGAGATCCGGGTGCCGCCGACCAGGTCGGCGAGCAGTTCGCCGGAGGCCTGCCGGTCGAGCCCGCCGAGGATCACCGGGTCGATGTCCTCGATGCCGGTGAGCGGCCCGGCGGTGGTGGCGAGCACCAGGCAGCCGGGTTCGTCGGCGAGCAGCGGCCACAGCTGCCCGGCGTCCCGGACGTCGTCCAGCACCAGCAGCACCCGGCGGCCCACGAGCGCCTCGCGCAGCGCGACGCAGGCGGGCTCGTCCCGACCGTCCCCGGTGGCGCCGGGCAGCGGCACGGGGGCCTCGGGGTCGAGTTGCTCCAGCAGCAGCCGGGCGGCCCGGGCGGGCGTCACCCGGCCGCCGTCGGGGGCGGACAGGCGCGCGAAGAGCACGCCGTCGGGGTGGTCCGCGGCGGCGGTGCGGGCGAAGCGGACCGCCAGCGTGGTGCGGCCGGAGCCGGGGCGGCCGGCCAGCACCAGCACCGGGCTGCGGCCGGTGGCCGGGCGCGCGGCGGCCGCCCGCAGCGCGGCCAGCTCGGTGCGCCGCCCGACGAACAGTGCGGGCCCGGCCGGCAGCCGGTCGAGGCCCGGAACGGCCCCGACGGGCGCGTCGGGGCCGGGGTCCATCGTCGCCGTCTTCCTCGCCACCCGTGCCACTCCCGACGTCATCCGGCCTCAGCGGAGGCGGCCCGGGACGGGCGCCCTGTCTGCGAAGCGTAGTTCGACCGTCCGGCTCAGCCGAGGTGACATCCGGTCGTACGAACCGGTAAATCACCCTCGCGGATCAACAGCAGGGTGCTCAGGAGGCGTACGGGCCGTTCGCTCACCCCTCGAAGGGCCGGGCCGGCCAGGGCGAGTCCGCCGGGCGCAGCCCGTCCAGCCCGTCCGGTCCGGTGAGCGCGGCGTGCACGGCGAGCGTGCCGGTGATCAGGGTCGGGTTGTGCAGCCGCCCGGCGTGGATCAGCCGGATCAGGTCGGACACCGGCACCCAGGCGACCTCGATCTCCTGCTCCTCGCCCTGCGCCGCGTAGCGCTCGCCCTCGGCCTCCGCGAGGTCGGTGGCGAGGAACATCCGCAGCGCCTCGTCGGTGCCGCCGGGGGAGGTGTAGTAGTCGGCGAGGATGCGCCAGGTGTCGGCCTTGCAGTGCGCCTCCTCGTACAGCTCGCGCTGCGCGGCGTGCCACGGGTTCTCGCCGGGCACGTCGAGCAGGCCGGCGGGCAGCTCCCACAGGCGCTGGCGGACGGGGTGGCGGTACTGCCGCAGGACCAGCACCCGCTGCTTGTCGTCCAGGGCGAGCACGGAGACCGAGCCGGGGTGGGTCTGGTAGTCGCGGCGGGCCCAGCTGCCGTCGGGCATCCGGACCTCTTCGCTGCGCACGCCGGTGACCTTGCCCTGGAACGGCGTCCGGCTCTCCCGGACCTCCCACTCCTCGGCCACGTCGGCGATCCCCTGGTCGCGCTGCTCGTCCATCGCTCTCCCCTTTTCGTCAGTGCGACACAATCTAACGCCGGACGGGGGGGCCCCGGGGGGGCGGGGGGCCCCCCCCCCGGGGCGGCCCCCCCCCCCCCCCGGGGCGGGGGTGAGGAAAAAACAAACCCCCCCCACACACCGCCCCACACGC
>NZ_JBHWIO010000148.1:0-4663 GCF_042732075.1 Kitasatospora sp. NPDC059812 | reverse complement strand
GCGCCCGCGCGGGGGGGGGGGGATTCTAACCGGCAACGCTATTGGACCCAGTCCAAAAAAAACCCCCGGGGCCCGGCCCCCCGGGGGGCGGGGGGGCCCCCCCCGTCCGGTGAACGACCGACGACTTACTCGGCCGCGGTGGTCTTGATCTCGATGGCGGCCTTGACCAGGCCCGCGAACAGCGGGTGCGGGCGGGTCGGGCGGGACTTCAGCTCCGGGTGGGCCTGGGTGGCCACCAGGTACGGGTGCACCTCGCGCGGGTACTCGACGTACTCGACCAGGTCGCCCTTCGGGGAGAGGCCGGAGAACTGCAGGCCGGTCTTCTCCAGGTCCGCGCGGTAGGCGTTGTTGACCTCGTAGCGGTGGCGGTGGCGCTCCTCGACGTACTGCTCGCCGCCGTAGACCTCACGGACGATCGAGCCCTCGGCGAGCTTGGCCGGGTACAGGCCCAGGCGCATGGTGCCGCCCAGGTCGCCCTTGCCGTCGACGATGGCCAGCTGCTCGGCCATCGTGGAGACGACCGGGTGCTTGGCGGCGGCGTCGAACTCGGTGGAGTTGGCCTCGGGCAGGCCGGCCAGGTTGCGGGCCGCCTCGATGACCACGCACTGCAGGCCCAGGCACAGGCCGAGCAGCGGGACGCGGTTCTCGCGGGCGAAGGTGATGGCGCCGACCTTGCCGTTGACGCCGCGGTCGCCGAAGCCGCCGGGGATGCAGATCGCGTCCACGTCGCCGAGCTGCGCCCGGGCGCCCTCGGGGGTCTCGCAGTCGTCCGAGGTCACCCACTTGATCTCGACCCGGGCGTTGTTGGCGAAGCCGCCGGCGCGCAGCGCCTCGGTCACCGACAGGTAGGCGTCGGGCAGGTCGATGTACTTGCCGACCAGGGCGACCTTGACGATGTGCTGCGGCTCGTGGACGCGGCGCAGCAGGTCGTCCCAGGTGGTCCAGTCCACGTCGCGGAACGGCAGGTCGAGCCGGCGCACCACGTAGGCGTCCAGGCCCTCGCCATGCAGGACCTTGGGGATGTCGTAGATCGACTTGGCGTCGATCGCCGCCACCACGGCCTCCTCGTCCACGTCGCACATCAGCGAGATCTTGCGCTTGATGGCCTGCGGGACCTCGCGGTCGGCGCGCAGCACGATCGCGTCGGGCTGGATGCCGATGTTGCGCAGCGCGGCGACGGAGTGCTGGGTGGGCTTGGTCTTCAGCTCGCCCGAGGGGCCGATGTACGGCAGCAGGGAGACGTGCACGAAGAACACGTTGTCCCGGCCGACCTCGTGGCGGACCTGGCGGACGGCCTCCAGGAACGGCAGCGACTCGATGTCGCCGACGGTCCCGCCGACCTCGGTGATCACCACGTCGACGTCCTCGGTCGCCATCCGGCGGATCCGGGACTTGATCTCGTTGGTGATGTGGGGGATGACCTGGACGGTGTCGCCCAGGTACTCGCCGCGTCGCTCCTTGGCGATGACGGTGGAGTAGACCTGGCCGGTGGTGACGTTCGCCGAACCGTGCAGGTTGGTGTCCAGGAACCGCTCGTAGTGGCCGATGTCCAGGTCGGTCTCGGCGCCGTCGTCCGTGACGAAGACCTCACCGTGTTGGAACGGGTTCATGGTGCCCGGGTCCACGTTGAGGTACGGGTCGAGCTTCTGCATGGTGACGCGCAGGCCGCGGGCCTTGAGGAGCGCGCCAAGGCTGGAGGCGGTGAGGCCCTTGCCGAGCGAAGAGGCGACACCCCCGGTGACGAAGAGGTGCTTGGTCGTCACGGCGCGGCCGTTCGCTGCCTTGCCGGAATGGGGCTGTGCCAAGAGGGGGCTCCCGTGGGTCGCGTGTCGAAGGTGACGTGGGCGGGATGCTCTCGACTCGCCGAACGACGGGAGGCGGTGCGGTGCACGGCACTCGGGGGGTCGTCGATTCGGCTGGTCCGGGGCGTTTGATCCCACCGGTCCACGGGATACCAGGGTATCAGTGACCCGACCCGGACGCCTTCCGGCCCGCTCGCGGCGCCCCGGGGGCGTGCGCGGGGCGCACCACCGGCGCATCATCCGGCGCAGCCGTCACACCGGTCGCACCACGGCCGGACCGGGCCACTTCGGAGCACTCCGTTCGGGCCATGACAGCCCCTCCACTGGGACCAGGCGGAACTGATCCGTCCGGACCATCCTGCCCGGCGTCCTCGCGATGCACGGCATTTCCGCCGAATTGTGGCGCCACACGAGGCTGCGCCCGCGTGCTTCGCCCCTTTCGTCCGTCGTAAGCTGCACGGACGCATCGCCGACAGCACGAGCACGCGGAGGGCGTGGGAGGTCAGGACACTCCCGGTCCCCGATGCGCGACCGGACCTCCCCGTATTCCAGCTCCTCCCCTCCCACCCCAGGGGCTCGACCGAGCCCCGCGCGGACACTCCAGCAAGGCCCGCCACCACCCTTCGGCGGGCCGGACGTCCCGGGGTGGGCTCCGGCCCCGCAGACCGTTCGCTCCCCCAGATCGCCGATGCGTCGTGACCACATTGCGAACTGGAGATCCACGTGGCCGGCCGTATCGAGGACTACGCACTCATCGGGGACATGCAGACCGCTGCCCTGGTCAGCAGGGACGGGGCGGTGGACTGGCTCTGCCTGCCCCGCTTCGACTCTCCGGCCGTGTTCGCCGGCCTGCTCGGCACCGATGAACACGGCTTCTGGCGGATCGGTCCGGCCGAAGCCGTCGCGACCGAAGTCCCCACCCCCGCGGCACCCCCCACCCCGGCCGCCCCCGCCCTCGGCCTCCCCCGCTTCACCGACACCGCCGATCTGAGGGTCCCGCCGCCCACCGCGGCCGCCCCCGCGGTGCCCGCCGACCGCCGCCGCTACCGGGGCGACTCACTGGTCCTGGAACAGGAGTGGGACACCCAGGGCGGCACCGTCCGGGTGATCGACTTCATGCCGCCGCGCCCGCTGGCCGGCCGCGACGCCGTCCCCCAGGTGATCCGGATCGTCGAGGGCGTGGCCGGCACCGTCCGGATGCGCTCAGCGGTGCGGATGCGCTTCTCGTACGGGCGCATCGTGCCCTGGGTGCACCGGGTCGAGCAGGCCGGAGGCGGCCACCGCACCGTCGCCGTGGCCGGGCCCGACTCGGTGTGGCTGGACGGCGAGTCCGAGACCTACGGCCGCGACCTGACCACCTACGCCGACTTCACCGTCACCGCCGGCGAGCGGATCGCCTTCGCGCTGACCTGGCAGGCCTCCCACCTGGACGCGCCGAAGGCCCCGGACGCCGAGGAGATGCTCGACGCCACCACCGACTTCTGGCACGAGTGGGCCGCCCAGTGCACCTACCAGGGCCCCTACCGCGAGGCCGTGATCCGCTCCCTGATCACCCTCAAGGGCCTCACCTACGCCCCCACCGGCGGCATCGTCGCCGCCCCCACCACCTCACTGCCCGAGGACATCGGCGGTGAGCGCAACTGGGACTACCGCTACACCTGGCTACGCGACGCCGCGATCACCCTCTCCTCGCTGCTGCGCACCGGCTACCGCGACGAGGCCAAGGCCTGGCGCGAGTGGCTGCTGCGCGCCGTCGCCGGCGACCCGGAGAACCTCCAGATCATGTACGGCATCGCCGGCGAGCGCGAGCTCACCGAGTCCTCACTGGACTGGCTGCCCGGCTACGAAGGCTCGCAGCCCGTCCGGGTCGGCAACGGCGCGGCCGGCCAGCTCCAGCTGGACGTCTACGGCGAGGTCGTCGAGGCCCTGCACCTGGCCCACATGACCGGCCTGGTCCGCAACGACCACGCCCACCACCTCCAGCTGCGCCTGATCGAGTACCTGGAGGACCACTGGCAGGAGCCGGACGAGGGCATCTGGGAGGTCCGCGGCCCGCGCCGGCACTTCGTCCACTCCAAGGTGATGGCCTGGGTCGCCGTCGACCGGACGATCAAGCTGCTGGAGCAGACCCCCGAGGACGCCCCCTCCGACGGCCACCTGGAGCGCTGGCGCGAGCTGCGCGAGACCATCCACCGGGACGTCTGCGAGAAGGGCTACGACCCGGAGCGCAACACCTTCACCCAGTACTACGGCGGCAAGGAGCTGGACGCCTCGCTGCTGCTCATCCCCCAGGTCGGCTTCCTGCCGCCGGACGACAAGCGCGTCATCGGCACCATCGAGGCGATCCAGCGCGAACTGTCCACCGAGGACGGCTTCGTGCTGCGCTACCCGACCCACGACGAGAGCGGCAACAACGTCGACGGCCTCTCCGGCCACGAGGGCGCCTTCCTGGCGTGCTCGTTCTGGCTGGCCGACGACCTCGCCATGATCGGCCGGGTGCAGGAGGCACGCGAGCTGTTCGACCGGCTGCTCGCGCTGCGCAACGACCTCGGCCTGCTCGCCGAGGAGTGGGACCCGCGGCTCAAGCGCCAGGTCGGCAACTTCCCGCAGGCCTTCAGCCACGTCCCGCTGATCGACACCGCACTGCGGCTGACCGCCTGCGGCGGCGCCTACCTGTCCGCCCAGCCGGACGGCCTGGCGGCCGAGCGGGTCGAACAGGCGACGGTCTAGCGGTCCAGCGGCCTGGGGCCGGACAGGCCCTAGGCCCAATGCCAGTGACTTTGGTGTGTCTGTCTCGTTGGTTGTGGTGTGGCGAGGGTGGGGCAGGTCAAGTCGTGTGCGGGTGAGCGGTTGTCGGATCG
>NZ_JBHWIO010000147.1:7033-11934 GCF_042732075.1 Kitasatospora sp. NPDC059812 | reverse complement strand
AGTTACGCGTCGAGTTGGGTGCCGCCTTCGGCGGTGGCGCCGCGGCGGCTCCCCAGCCGGGAGGTGGGTGGTGGGTGCGCAAGGGTGTGAATCAGTAGACCGGTCTGCATATTTTTCCGAGGCGGCGCCGGGCGGTGCCTGGTCAGTGGGTGTGGTGGTAGGTGGCGAGGGTGGTGAAGGCGGCCTTGGGGTCCCAGGGGAGGTCGGGGTAGGTGGTGCCGGGGCGGTCCTCGTAGACCTTGACGATGCCGTAGCTGGCGAGGTCGAGGTCGTCGCGGGGGTCGGCGTCGGGGCGGTGTACGTGGTCGTACAGGGCGAAGGTGAAGACGAAGGTGGCGTCGATGCCGCCGGCGTCGAAGGCCTCCAGAAGTTCGCGCAGGTAGGCGGCCTGGCCGGCCTCGTCGCGCTCGTGCGCGGCCTTCAGTCGGACGGGGCCCTCGGCGTCGTACTCGACGATGTCCAGGCCGAGCGCGCCCCGGTCGCCCGCGCCGCGGTAGCCGGCGGAGCCGAACTCGGTGATGGCGACGGGCTTTCCCTGCGCGGCCAGCTCGTGGACGCCGTCGGCGAACCGGTCGGCGGTCTCTGCGGAGCGGTAGAGGTCGAGGGAGATGAGGTCGAAGGGCGTCCAGTCGACGCGCTCCAGCGGTACGGCGGCGTAGGTGACGCGTCCGCCGAAGTGTCCGCGGACGGTGGCCACGGCCTGGTCGAGGAACGCGTTGACCCGGCCGCTGACCGTTCCGAGGTGTTCGCGGACGAGCTCGGGTCGGCTGAGCAGGGCGATGCGGTCGTCCGTGGTGTCGCCGGGCAGGAATCCCGGGTTCATCAGGCTGAGTTCGGCTCCGGTGACGAACACCACCTCGGCCCCGCGCCGCCGCAGCCGTTCCGCGCGCTCGGCGCAGTCGGCGAACAGGGCCAGCAGCTCGTCGGCGGTGAGTTCCAGCGGGTACGGGGAGTACCAGACCTCCAGTCCGAGGTCGGCGGCGAGGTCGGCGGCGAGTTCGATCCGGTCGGGGTCGCCGCCCATGATGCGGACCGCGTTGCAGTGCAGGTCGTCGCGGATGATGCGCAGTTCGCGTTCGACCTCCTTCGGGTCGAACCGGCTGCGGGAGTACGACCCGTTCCTGACGAATCCGGTGTCGTAGCTGATGCCTTTGGCGCGCACGATGTCCTGCCTTCCTGGGGGTGGGCGGGGAGCGGCAAATACGGTACGGCTAGTACCCTAGTTGGCGCGGGTCGGAGAAGACAAGAAGGATGGGAGGGTAGGGAGCGGTATCGACGGGGGTATCGACGGCGGTACCGGCGACGGGATCGGACGGGACGAGGGCCATGGCCGGGCAGACACGGCGGCGCGGGGCGGCGCTGGAGGAGGCGATCCTCCAGGCGGCGGTGGCGGAGCTCACCGAGTCCGGATTCGCCGGGCTGACCATGGACAAGGTCGCCGCCCGCGCCGGCACCAACAAGAACGCCCTCTACCGCCGCTGGCCCAACCGCCTGGCCCTCGGTCTCGCCGCCTACAAGCAGCTGGCCACCGCCGCCGTGCCCCCCGACACCGGTGAACTGCGCGGGGACGCCCTGGAGTTGCTCCGCCAGGCGAACCGGCACTGGAGCTCCCCGCTCGGCGCGATCCTGCGCGAACTCCTGGCCGCGGCCGGTGGCGCGGCGGAGTTCCTGGCGCAGCTCCAGGACCAGTCCGGCGAGGCCGCGGCCGCCCCCTGGCTCACCGTCCTGGGGCGCGCGGTCGCCCGTGGCGAAGCGGCTCCCGAGGCGCTCCACCCCAGGGTCGCCACGGTGGCGGTGGTGCTGCTGCGCAACGAGTTCGTGGTGCGGGGCGTGCCGACCGCGCCCGACGACGTCCTGGTCGAGATCGTGGACGAGGTCTACCTGCCGTTGATCCGACGCCGCGGGCCGGCGGACGTCTGAACGGGCACGGCCCCGGAGTGGCGCCCGGCGGGGCTCGGCGGACGGGCTGAGGTCGGGCTGAGGTCGGGCTGAGGCCGGCGCGGGCCTCCGGGGTCAGGAGCCGCCGAGGTGGCGCGCCTCCAGGTACACCGTCCGCTCGGTCTGTCCGGGGTCGGCCAGCGCGCTGAAGCGGCTTCCGGTGGAGGTCGTGAAGTCGACGAAGAGGTCGTAGGTCACGTTCTTGTCGAAGGACCAGCCGAAGGTCCGGGTCTCGGTGTCGGAGTCGAAGCCCGTCCCGGCCCCCTGTCCGGGGCTCCAGTGGACGGGGCGGGCCAGGTCCACCGAGTGGTCGGCGAGGAAGCGGTCCACGCAGTCCTTCGGGGCCCGGAAGCTCAGGTTCAGGGCTTCTCCGGGGTACTTCGCGGATCCGTGGAACCCGACGTCCTGAAGGTCGCACGCGGGCAGGTCCAGCCCGAACGCCTTCGTCACCTTTTCGAGGGTCTGCCCCTTCGGGCTGCCCGGGTACGCCCTCGGGTCCGGATCCGGGTCCCCGGCCGCGCAGCCGGCCACCAGGGCGACGGCGGCGGTCGCGGCCGCAGCCAGTGCGGCCGCGCGTCGCGCCGGCCGGGATGTGAACGGCCCTGCTGCGTCTAGCCCTTGCATGAATCTCCCCTCCCCGGACGGGTGCCGTCCCGCAAGGAGGGCCCCACGGGACGGTACCGAAGGCGGATCGGATGATCAACCGGCGTGGGCGCCGGGCAGGATCCGCCGGACGGGTCCTAACTGTTCCCGGCGACCAGGGAGTTGGTGAGCCGGTCGGCGACGGTGGCGTCGAGGGGGGCGTGGCCGAGGAGGAAGCGGTACCAGAAGACGCCGTAGACCTGGTCGACGATCAGGTCGAGGTCGGTGTCGTCGGCGAGTTCGCCGCGTTCGCGGCCGCGGGCGAGGAGGTCGCGCAGGGCGGTGCGGCGGGTGGCGGTGAAGGTCTGCATGAGGTCGGCGAGGTGGGGGTCGCGGGCGGCTTCGCGGACGAGGGTGCGCAGGGCGGGGGCGGTGGTGTCGCGCTGGGAGCCGTCGAAGGTGGTGGCGATGAAGGCGCGGAGGTCGGTGCGCAGGGTGCCGGTGTCGGGGCCGGGGGCGTCCTGGTCGGCACGGTCGGTGAGGGCGTCGAGCAGGACGGCGCCCTTGGAGGGCCACCAGCGGTAGACGGTCTGCTTGCCGACGCCGGCGGTGCGGGCGATGGCGTCGATGGTGACGGGGGTGCCGTCGGACTCGGCGAGCAGGTGCAGGGCCGCGTCGAGGATCGCCTGGTGGGCGGCTTCGTTGCGGCGGCGTCCGGTGTGCGGGCGGGCTTCGGTCATCGTGTTCCCTTTCCTCTTCCCCCGCTTGACAAGACTAGCAGTCTCGATAACATTATTGACGGAACTAGCGGTCTCGACAAGATGAAGGACACGCCACCATGGGCACCACGTCAAACCTCTTCACCGGACAGCGCGTCGTCGTGATGGGCGGCAGCTCGGGCATCGGCGAGGCCGCGGCCACCGCCTTCGCCGCGGACGGCGCCGAGGTCGTGATCACCGGCCGCGGCCGGGACCGGCTGGACGCCGCCGTCGCCCGGATCGGCGGCAAGACCGTCGGCCACCAGCTGGACGCGGCCGACCCCGAGGCCGTCGCGGCCTTCTTCGCCCGGTCCGGCACCGTCGACCACCTGGTCGTCGCGGTCAGCGGCGCGGCCGGCAGCGGCCCGTTCGCCCAGCTCGACCTGGCCGAGCTCGCCACCGGGTTCGACGCCAAGTTCTGGCCGCAGGTCCGCGTCCTCCAGGCGGCGCTGCCGCACCTGCGGTCGGACGGATCCGTCACGCTGATCACCGCCGCCTCCGCCCGCGCCGCGATCCCCGGCACCGCCGGACTCGCCGCCATCAACGGCGCGCTGGAGGCGATGGTCCCGCCGCTGGCCGTCGAACTCGCCCCGCTGCGGATCAACGCCGTCTCGCCCGGCGTCATCGACACCCCGTGGTGGGACCGCGTCCCGGCCGAGCAGCGGACGGCGCTGTTCGACGGCCTCGCCGCCACCACCCCGGTCGGCCGCGTCGGCCGGGCCGAGGACATCGCGCAGGCCATCCACCTGCTGGCCGCCAACACCTTCGTGACGGGCGTGGTGTTCGACTGCACGGGCGGGGCCAACCTGCCCACCGGGCGCTGAACGAACCGTCGGCCGACCGGGCCCGTGGCCCGCAGCCGTATCCGGCCCGCAGTCGCGCCCGGCCCGCAGTCGCGCCCGGTCCGGAGCCGTCTCCGGGCCGGGCGTTGTCACAGCTCAGCCGTACGGTTCGGTCATGAGCGTTCCCGACCTGATCCCCATCCGGTACGAGCCCGACTACCGCACCCGCACCATCGGCCGGTGCGAGGGCGGCCAGTTCCTCGCCTCCGTCACGGCGGCCTTCCCGGAGGTCGGGGCCGACGTCGAGAACTGGCAGGCGCAGAAGCGCTGGTTCGCGGTGCTCCACCGCTTCGACGACGCCGGCCGGCACCTCGACTCGCGCATCCGCTCGACCGGCACGACGGCGGACGGCGAGAAGGCGGCCGTCGAGGCCGCCCGCGCACTCCTCGCCGACTGGCTCGACGCCCTCCCCGGCCGCGCGTACGGGGACGTCGCCATCGCGCCGTTCGCCGTCCGGGTCGAGGGGGCGCTGTTCGGGCTGGTCATCGAGACGGACGAGGAGGACGAGGAGGAGGAAGAAGAGGGCGAGGACGGCGAGGGCGGGGTCTGGGCCGAGCTCTACCCCGACGGCCTCGGCTTCCACGCCCCGTGGGACGGCTGCTACGACACCTGAGCCGCGGCCGCCGTCACCACTTCGCCTCCTGGCGGTCCTTGAGGAACACCCCCGACCGCCGGGGGGGGGGGGGGGCGCCCCCCCGCCCCCCCGCGCGCGGGGGGGGGCGGGCGCGCGCCTCGCGCGGGGGGGGCCACACGGGCCACCAACAGACGACGAGACCTCTGT
>NZ_JBHWIO010000147.1:0-7023 GCF_042732075.1 Kitasatospora sp. NPDC059812 | reverse complement strand
GGCGCGCGTGGGGGTGGCGCTCCCACACCCCCCCCCCCCGCGCGCCCCCCCCCCCGCGGGGGGGGGGGGGGTCGGCCCGTGTGGCGCGGTCAGCCCGCGTACTGGGCGAAGATCTTCGCGAACTCGTACGGCTGCTGCGCGATGTTGGTGCACTTGGAGAGCGAGCCGCCGGTGCAGGCGTTGGCGTCGCGGGTGGCGTCCCAGAAGGCCAGCAGACCGAGGTGGTTCTGCCGGGCGAAGGTCACCAACTGCTGGGCGGCGGCCTGGTTGTAGATCTGGTGGTCGTCGTTCTCGCCGATCATCGGGGTGACGCCGACCATGGCCCACAGCTGGGCGTCGGTCTTCGCCGGGTAGAGCGCCTTGAGCTGGCCGAACAGGGCCTGGGCGGCCTGCACGGCGGCGTTGCCGTAGTCGGTGCCGGTCCGGTAGTAGTCCATCGCCATGATGTTCACCAGGTCGACGGCGACCCCGGCGTCGCGGGCGGACTTGACGATGGCGACGCCTTCGGAGGTCAGGCCCTCGGGCAGGACGGGCAGGGTGAAGGAGACCTTGAGGCCGGGGTGGGCCTGCTGGAGCTTGGCGAGCGCGGCGGAGCGGCGGTCGTTGGAGGCGGTGTCGGCGATGGCCGCGCCCTCGATGTCGAAGTCGACGTAGCGCAGGTTGTAGGCGTTGACGACGGCGTTGTACTCGGCGAACAGCGAGTCCACGGTGGTGCAGGCGGCGGCGAGTTCGGTGCCGCTGGCGCCGCCGAAGGAGAGCTTGACGTCGCCGCCGGCCGCGCGCAGCGCGTCGATCTGGTCCTTGGCCCAGCCGGTGCGCGGATCGTAGGCGTTGAACCAGCTGGCCTTGCAGCCGACGCCGGTCACGAAGCCCATGGTGTAGGCCTTGAGGTTGCCGGACTTGGCCATGTCGGGCATGGACGGGGTGGGCCAGGCGCCCATGTCGATGTAGGGCGCGACGGGGACGGCGACGTTCGGCGGCGGGGTGCTCGGGCCGCCGGTGGGCGTGCCGGTGGGGCCGCCGGTCGGGGTGCCGGTCGGGGTGCCCGAAGTGGGCGGCGGGGTGGTGGGGTTGCCGCCGCCGGGGCCGGTGAGCGTGATGTCGTCGGCGAGGTAGGCGCCCTGCCCGTACCAGCCGTGCAGGTAGACGGTGACGCTGGTGGTGGCCGGGCCGGTGGTGAAACTGGTGGACAGCTGCTGCCAGTTGGCGCCGCCCGGCGTCCAGGTGGCCGGGTCGGTGACGCCGCTGCCGGTGGCGCCCAGGTAGACGTACTGGCCCTGCACCCAGGCGCTGAGGTTGTACGTGGTGTTGGGCTGGACGGTGACGGTCTGGCCGCACTGTGCGGTGTCGCTCGCGCCGACCGCCCCCTTCAGCGCGTAGCTGCCGCTGTGCGCACCGGAGTTGACGACGCTGCCGGTCCCGCCGGAACAGCTCCAGGGGCTGAGCGCGTCGCTCTCCAGGCCGGGGTTGGCGAGCAGGTTGCCGTCGGCGGCGCCGGCGTTCCCGGCGAGCGTGGCGAGGCCGCCGGCGGCGAGCGCGGTGGCGGCGGCGAGGCTCAGCAGCTTGGTGCGACCGGCGGGGCGGCGGTGCGTGGGGGCGGGCTGGGGCGCGCTGGGCATGGGGGTGCCTCTCGGGACGTGGGGCCGCCCGCGCCGCGAAGGGGGAAACGCGGGGCGGGCGGCAGCATGGGGGCTGGTCCGGTGCGGGGGAGGAGCGCGGTGCTGAGCATCAAACTGGACTAGACCAGCTGTGCACGTCAAGCACTTCCGGGGCATCGGAAGCCCGCTGTGGGAAGGTTTTAGGAACGGTTTAAGGCTCTGGAACCCCGTTCTCGGAACACCGCTTCGCACCCTCGGGTGGCACCCCTGTCGACCTTCGGCACCCTGGCAGGAGGATTTTCGGCTCCCGACAGGCGGCGGCCGCGAAAGCGACGGCGGCGAAGACCGGACCGGCAGCCCCTCCGGGGAGGAGGCTGCCGGCCCTCATGGCGTCAGAAACAGCCGTCAGAAACAGCAGTCAGGAGCAGGCATCAGAAGCAGCCGTCAGGAGCAGGTGTAGTTCACGGGTCGGGAGTTCTCGTTCCCGATGAGGGTCTTCTCGTCGGTGCTGATCGCCCTGATCGTGAACGAGTCCGAGACCGCAGGCAGCGAGTCCGCCACCACGCCGTCACGCCACAGGACAGGCCGTCGAATCGACCCGACGAACGCCGTGCCGCCCACGATTCCGTTGCCGCCGATGGCACTTGCCGAGATGGCGCCCGTGCCGATGGTTCGGATCAGCGAACCCTGGGCGTCCCATTCGGCTTCGGCGTAGCTCGTGTCGTTCTGCGTGCCGCCGACGATGCGCCCGTCCCGGATCGCCGCAGGAGTTCCCTTGGCGTTGGAGCCCTGTGCGGCGAGCGCGTGCCACTGGCCGTTGATGTCCGAGACGAAGCCGAACGCGTCGGTGGACCCGACGACCCTGCCTTGCTCGTCGATGCCGTTGAGGAAGAGGAAGCTGCTTGCCGGGATGGGCAGTTCGCGGTACGTTCCCGGCGCGTTCGCCGGCCACACCACCAGGATGAAATTCGTTCCGACTTTGGCCATCCCGGCGATGTCACCGGCGTTGTTGACCACACTGGCGGACGAGCTGTTCCAGTTCGGATTGAACGGCAGCACAGTCGTCGTCCCGGTGTGGCTCACCGTCACGGCCCTGAACTTGTTGTTGACGAGGTCGGCGCCGACGATCAGGCCGGCCGCGTTGATGCCGGACAGGTTGGGATTGCCCGCAGGGAGCCGCAGCACGACCTTCCCGTTGTCCCACAGCGTCCCTCGCCCGTCCGTGAAGTCGTAGGGCCAGCTGGTGGACCGCGTTCCGGTGAGGCCGACTCCGTACCGGCCGCCGTCGCTGGAGGACACCGCGCCGGCCGTCGTGGTGGGCGGCAGCTCCCACGCCGTCTTCTGCCATTGACAGGCCGCCGCCTGGGCGGTGCCGACCGGCACCAGACCGAGTGCCGCCGTGAGCGTCGCCACGGCGAGCGCGGATGCTTTTCGTCGGTTGAATCGGTTCAATCGGTTGAACAAGGGATCCACCCTTCCTCACAGGGAGTGCACCTTCCGGTAACTGACCCTGTCAGGGCTCGCCGTGCGGGGTGAAGCACTTTAAGCGAGGGGGAAACAACGGTCGGCAAGGAGGGGGAGGCCCGCCCGCTGGTCCCGGACCGGCGGGCGGGCGGTTCAGTGGATCACCCGCAACACGGCTTGCACTCCTTGACCTGGACGTCGTCCACGACCGGGCCGGCCGCGCCCGCGTTGGTGCTGGCGAAGGTCAGCGTGGTGGAGGCGTTCCGCGCGACGAAGCTGAACTGGTGCCCCACGTAACCCATGTTGGTCGGCGTCTTGCCGGTGATGTCGAAGGAGAAGTCCTGGAAGTCCTGGCCGTCGACGAGCACCCGGCCGGTCTTCACGGCCGGTGCGGCCGACGTGTTGCCGGCCAGCGCGTACGTCACGGAGTAGGTGGTGCCCGGGACGGTGGCGAAGGTCTGGGCGACGGCGCCGGTGGTGGCGCCGTTGAGGTCCACCGACTGGTCGCCCTCGGCGGCCTGCCAGAACCCGGCGCCGATCAGGTCGACGCTGCCGCTGGTGACCGTCCACGGGCCGATGGTCTGTCCGGCGTTGAACTCGGCGAAGCTGTTCGCCGGGGCCTTGGGCGACTCGAAGCTTCCGTCGTCGAAGCGGCTGAGGGCGCGGTGGCCGCCGGCGGCCTGCGCCGGGACGGTCACGGCGGTGGCGGCGGCCACGATCACCGCGACGGCGGCGAGGCGGGTGCGCGAGAACGTCATGGGTTCCTCCCCAACGGAATACCGACTGGACGAGCCGATGATCGGCTGTGCCCAGAGGGTCCGCCGTCGCCGTGAGCCCTGCCAAGACCGGACGGATGGCGCCCGGTGGTGCGGAGGTCCCGCCGACGGGCTCCCGCACGCCGGTTTGACGGGTGATCACCCGGTGCCGGCCGGGCGGCCGGCCTGCGCGCGCCCGGCGGCCGGCCGTGGTGCGGACGCACGGTTCAGACGGTCGTGCCCGCGCGCATGGTGGTGAAGTCCGACGTACGCGCTCCACCTGCGCCTCGGGCGCATCCCACCTCCGGGTGAGCCGAGGGCCGCTCATACGATCAACGACCCCTCTGGCGGTCGGCGGATCGGAGGCGGATCGGAGGTGGATCCGAAGCGGGTCCGAAGCGGATCCCAAGCGCGTCCGAAGCGCGACCGGACGGGCTTGACCTTGAGTGCACTCCAAGGTGAAAGCTGGACGCGTTGATCCACCGCAGCACCCCGCGAGCGGGCAAACACACCACCACGATCGGAGCACCGTCATGCGCAACGCCACGTTCGGTACCAACGGCCCGGAGACCGGCGTCATCGGCCTCGGCTGCATGGGGATGACCTGGGCCTACGACGTGCAGAACCGGGACGACGAGAACTCCGTCCGGGTGATCCGGCAGGCGCTGGACCTCGGCGTCACCCTGATCGACACCGCCGACATGTACGGCCCCTACACCAACGAGGAGGTGGTCGGCGCCGCGCTGGCTGGCCCGTACCGGGAGCGCGCCTTCCTCGCCACCAAGGTCGGCATCGTCCCGGGCGGGTCCGGCCAGTCGGCCCGCGACGGCAGCCCCGAGCACGTGCGCCGCTCGATCGACGACAGCCTGCGCCGCCTCGGCACCGACCACGTCGACCTCTACCAGCTGCACCGGGTCGACCCGGCCGTCCCGATCGAGGAGACCTGGGGCGCCCTCGCCGAGACCGTCGCGGCCGGCAAGGCCCGCCGGATCGGGCTCTCCGAGGTGACCGTCGAGGAGATCAAGCGGGCCCAGTCGGTGCACCCGGTGGCGTCCGTGCAGTCCGAGCTCTCGCTCTGGACCCGGGACGTGCTGGCCGAGGTGCTGCCGTACACCGAGGAGCAGGGCATCGCCTTCCTGCCGTTCTCGCCGCTCGGCCGGGGCTTCCTGACCGGCAGCATCGCCTCCTTCGACGAACTGCCCGCCGACGACTTCCGCCGCCGGCTGCCGCGCTTCCAGCAGGACGCGCTGAAGGCGAACCTGGCACTGGTCGGCAGGGTCAAGGAGGTCGCCGAGCGGATCGGCGCGACGCCCGCACAGGTCGCGCTGGCCTGGGTGCTGGCACAGGGCCGGCACGTCTTCCCGATCCCGGGCACCAAGACGCCGCGCTACCTGGTGGACAACGCGGGCGCGGCCGAGGTCGTGCTCTCGGCGGCCGATCTGGCCGACCTGGACGCGCTGCCGACGCCGACGGGCGAGCGGTACTGAACGGCCAGCGGTGCTGAGCGGCGAGCGGTACCGAACGGCGCGGGCCGCCCAGGTCGCCGGCCCTGGTCGCCGGCCCCGCCTCGGAGCGCCGTCAGGCCTCCCGGACCCAGATCAGCTGCCGCCCGGTCTCGGCGGGAGCCCGGACGGCGGCCTCGGCGACCCGGTCGAGCCGGTAGCCGAGCTTGCGCGGGACGGCCGCGCTGGCGCCGTTCGCCTCGTCGCAGTGGATCTCCACCCGCGCGATGCCGGGCAGCGCCAGGGCGGCCTCGGTCAGCGCCCCGGCCGTGGTGGTGGCGATGCCGCGGCCGGCGTGCCGGGCGGCGACCCAGTAGCCGATCTCCAGCGCGCCGGGGCCGATCCGGCCGTGCAGGCCGAGGGCGCCGACCACGCCGCCGGGTTCGGCGTCCAGGCCGACCAGGTACATGAAGTCGGTGCCGGCCTCCCAGGCGAGGGAGCCGGCCCGGGCCAGCTCGGCGGTCTGCGCCCGGGTGGGGGGCTCGGCCGCCCACTCCATCCAGGGCCGCAGGTGGTCCAGGTTGGCGCGGACGGCCTTGTTGAGCGCCACCGCGTGCGTGCTGCGGCGGCGCAGCAGCGAGATCCCGCCGGGCAGCCGCAGTTCCTCGGGCGGCCGCCCGGTGGTGACGGCGGTGGGGCCGGGCACGTGGAGCGGGGCGGGCGGGTACTTGCAGGACCGTGACTGCGGGTGGCTCATGACCGCGATTATGTCCTTGGCCGGGACCTGTCACCAATGAATTCCGGACGGCCTCCCACCAGGCCTCTCGCCAGTCCCCGCCACACCCCGGCGCGCCCGGCCGCACCCCGGCGCACCGGCGCGCGCACACGCCCGGCGGTCAGAGCCTGATCAGCACCTCGTCCAGCTCCTTGCGCCGCAGATCCGGCACCCGTGCCCCCTCGGCCGGGTAGCCGACCGGGATGACGTACGCGGCGCGCTCCTCCAACGGGCGCTCGCAGACCTCGTTGAGGAACTTCATCGGGCTCGGCGTGTGGGTCAGCGTCGCCAGCCCGGCCTGGTGCAGCGAGGCCAGCAGCAGTCCGACCGCGATCCCCACCGACTCCTTGGTGTAGTAAGGGCGCGGCGAATCGGGCCCCTTGTGCACCTCGAACACCACGATCACCGCCGGCGCGTCCTCCAGGAACGGCTTGCGCCAGTCGGTGCCGATCGGCGCCAGCGCGGCCAGCCACTCCTCCGACGCCCGGTGCACGTAGAACTCGCGCTCCTCGGCCTCGGCGGCCTCGCGCAGCCGCCGCTTGCGCTCCGGGTCGGTGATCACCACGAACCGCCAGGGTTGGACGTGCGCGCCGCTGGGCGCGGTGTTGGCGGTCCGGATCGCCCACTCGACGACCCCGTCCGGGATCGGGCGGGTCGCGTAGTCGCGGACGGTCCGGCGCTGCGCCATCACGTCGTGGAAGGACCTGCTGCGGGCCTCGGCCTCGTGGGCCGGCACCGTCATCGGGGTGAGGGGGACGGTCGGGTAGGGCGTCCCTGCCACTGCACTGTCAACCATGGCCGACAGCACAGCACATGACGGCCGCGCCGGGAAGAGGTCGAGACCAATCCGCAGATCAGGTCCATCCGGCAGGCCTGCCCGGTGGGTCCGTCCGGCAGGGCCGCCCGGTGGGGCCGCCCCGCCCGACGGGCCAACCGCACCAGCACCCCCCCCACCCCGCCCACCCAACCCCCCGAGACCCAGGCAGGGG
>NZ_JBHWIO010000146.1:0-11992 GCF_042732075.1 Kitasatospora sp. NPDC059812 | reverse complement strand
CAGCAGGGGCCCATCACGCGCTCACTCGTAAATCGGGGTCTGGAAGAACATGGCAAAGACGTTACCCGGTTCCGTCGGCCCTGCACACCAACCTTTTCGCCGCCCCCCGTCGGCCGGGCCTTCGGCGAGCGCCCGGGGCCGGCCGGTTCCTTCCGGGATTCCCAGCACCGCCAGCACCCGCCAGCACCCGCCGGTCGTCGCCGCCCGCCCTGTCCAGATGGGCGTTGCTGGGCCGCGGGGGCGCTGCCAGTGGTCGCGAGCACACTGATGGCGTGAGAGGTCATCTCACTTGCGTCCCGCCGTTGCGGGACAACCCTTGGCTCGGGCAGCAGCGATTCACCTGCCGATTCCCGTTCCCGTGTCCTTTTGGCCACGCGGTGGACATCGCCCATGGGGAGAGGACACGGAATCCGGGATCCCACACCGCCTGCTGGCCGGCCGGGACACCCTTCGCTGCCACTCGCCAGCCCGGGCAGATCAAGTTCGACTACCCACTGGATACGGATGGTGATCTTCCGGACGGTGTGTCGTCTTGAGCGTGTCCTCGCCCGCTGGTCCTGACGTACCTCGCGCACCGCCCCGCACGCTCTGCCGCCACGCCCGGCCGAACGGCAAGCCTTGGACCAGGGTCACCGCGTTCAGGAAGGAGAAGCACATGGGACAGCGTGCGCAGCGGGGCAGGGTGTACCGGCGGTGTGGGTGCCGGGACGAGGGCGGGCGGCAGTTGGGTGCGTGGTGTGTGCGGTTGCTGGAGGAGGCGGGTCACGGGTCGTGGACGTACTGCGTTGACCTGGCGCCGGAGGACGGCCGGCGTCGTACGCGGCGTCGTGGCGGGTTCGCGACCGAGGCGGAGGCTGCGCAGGAGCTGGCGGCGGTGCTGGAGGGTGAGCTGAGCGGGTCGTACGAGGAGCGTCGTACCACCGTGGCGGACTACCTGCGGGAGTGGCTGGCCGCGCGGAAGGAGGATCTCACCGTGAACACCTATGCCGGTTACGCGGCGTACGTGGAGAGGGACCTGATCCCGGCGTTCGGGCGGTGCCGGTTGCTGGACCTGCGGCCGAAGCAGATCGAGGACTGGATGGCCGCTCAGCGGAAGGCCGGGCGGGGCCGGGTCACGCTGTACCGGGTGGTCTCGACGCTGCCCAACGCGTTGAACCACGCGGTGCGGTCGTGGCGGCTGAAGTTCAACCCGGCCGAGCACTGCGTGCCGCCCAAGCCCCGCGCGCAGGAGCGGACCTGCTGGACCCCGAAGGAGGCCGCGTCGTTCCTGCGGCACAACGCCGAGCAGTACGCCGACCAGCTGGCCGACCTGTTCGAGGTGATGCTCGGTACCGGCATGCGCCGCAGTGAGGTCCTCGCCCTGCACTGGTCGGACGTCCACCTCATGGACCGAAAGCTCTTCGTCCGCTGGACCCTGTCCGCCGTGGACAACGGTACGGGGTGAACCGCGACGGGGCCCGGTCAGGCATGGCGCAGCGCGTGCCGCTCGTCCAGTCCTTCGGTCAAGAGGTGTTGGTCGACCACGTCGTTGCCTCCGAGAATGGCGCGTTTGGCCGCGGATTCGGCGGCCTTGACCAGCTCGGCGTGGCTGAGCTGGTCGACCTTGGTGATCAGGTCGGACCAAGGTACGCCGGTGGTGTCCATTCCGGCTAGGCGTCGTTGCAGGATCTCGATCGCCTGTTCCGGGGAGGGTGGTGCGTAGTGGACGACGAGGTCGAAGCGACGGAAGAGTGCGCGGTCGAGGAGGTGGCGGTGGTTGGTGGCGGCGACGACGAGGCTTTCGGTGGGGGCTTCGTCGAGGAAGAGGAGGAAGGAGTTGAGGATGCGGCGGGCTTCGCCGACGTCGTTGCCGGCGGTGCGTTCGGCGCCGAGGGCGTCGAACTCGTCGAAGAGGTAGACGGCGCGGGTCTCGGCGGCGGCTTCGAAGACGGTGCGGAGCTTGGTGGCGGTCTCTCCCATGAAGCGGCTGATCAGTCCGTCGAGGCGGATGGTGAACAGGGGCAGGGAGAGTTCTTTGGCCAGTGCGGCGGCGGTCATGCTCTTGCCGGTGCCGGGCGGCCCCGAGAGGAGGATGCGGTGTACGGGGGTGAATCCGAAGCGTTCCAGGCGGGCGCGCTGGCGTTGCTCGTGCAGGACCTTGTCCAGGGGGGCGCGGACGTCGTCGGCGAGGGTCATGTCGTCGAGGCGGACGTCGGGGTAGCCGGCGGTGAGGAGGCTGGCGAGTTCACCTCTGGGCTGGACGACGGGTGTCGGGGCGAGCCTGAGGATCTTCTCGGCCCGGGCGGCATCGATGATCTCGCGGAGTTCGACGGCGAGCTTGCCGTGGCCCTGGCGCGCGGACTTCGCGGCCACCTGGAGGGCGATGCTGTAGAAGCGGTCCTCGTCGCCGGCGGCATGGGCGTTGAGGAGTGCCTTGAGGTGGTCAGCCGTGGCAGCCACGCACCTCACACTCCTCTTCAGCAGACCGGCCCGCCACTCTAGCGAGCGCCCCGGACAACCGATACCCACGGCGCGCGCTCCAGCGCCGTGGGTATCGTACGGCGGCATGGGCGCCCGCTCGACCGCGGGCCGGAAGGGCTCTCGGTCACCGAGCCTGCCACGCGAGGTGGACTCGGCGGCGCTGTCCTGTGAAGAGCTCCAGGCCTGGCGAGGTCCTCCGGCGAGCGGCGTAGCCACGCGTCGAACGGCTTCGGGACTGCGGCTTGGAATCGGGGGGTGGGGCGTCTCTGGCCGGTGCGCCGGTCAGAGACGCCCGAGCCTCGCGTCGGCAGCAGGAGTCTCGTCCTCCTCGGGGTCCGGGCGGAGCATGTCGAGGAGGTCGCGAGCTGCCCAGTCCGGGAGGGTCACTGCTGGCGGGATCTGGCTCGGGTGTCGCGGGGTGAGAGCCGGTGCGATGCTGAGACGGACAAAACGCCAGTGCGGCGCTCGCGTGGCCGCGTGGGGCAAGGCAGGAAAGCCGGCCGGCGAAGAGGGCCACTGCGGGGAATTGAGGTGCCCATGGCGGAATTGGCTCGGGAGAACCGCAGGGCCGCGGTGGACCGGTCGGAGGGCTTCGGTGAGCGGCTGCTGGGCCAGCTGCTGGACCGGGCTCACGAGATGCCGCCGCAGCTCATCGCCCCGCTGGTGGCGGAGGAGGTCCGCGCGATCGGTGGCCGGGACGTCTCGATCCTTCTGCAGGATTACGGCCAACTCATGCTGGTGCCGCTTCCAGGCAGGGGACTCACCGGTGGAGACCCGGTGCCCATCGACGGTTCCCGGGCCGGCGAGGTCTTCCTCCGTACGACCCCGGCCGAGCACCGTCAGGCCGACGGGATACGGATGTTCCTGCCGCTGTTGGACGGCAGTGACGAGGTCGGGGTCATGGCCGTCACCCTCGACAGCGTCGATGACGACGACCGCCGGTTACTACGGCGTCTCGCCGGGCTGGTCGCCGACATGCTGGTCACCAAGAACGGCTACACGGACCAGTTCTTCCAGGCGCGGCGCCGCGAGCCGATGAGTGTGGCAGCGGAGATCCAGTGGTCACTGCTGCCCCCGCTGTCGATGAACACCCCGCAGGTCGCGGTCGCCGGGATCCTGGAGCCCGCCTACAACGTCGCCGGCGACAGCCTGGACTACGCCCTGAACGACGACATGCTGCATCTGGCCATGATCGACGCGATGGGCCACGGCTTGAACGCCGCCGTGCTGGCGACCGTCGCCGTGGGCGCCTATCGGCATGCCCGGCGGGCCGGTGTCGGGCTCGCCGAGCTCTATGCGTTCATGGATTCCGCGATCGACGAGCAGTTCGGCCCGGACCAGTTCGTCACCGCGCAGATGATGCGCATGGACATCGGAACGGGCGAGCTGCAATGGGTCAACGCAGGCCACCCGGCACCGCTGCTGATCCGCGATCACCGGGTCATCCTGACCCTGGACAGCCCCGGCACCCTACCGGTCGGCTTCGGCGGTGCCACACCACAGATCAGCGTGCGGCAGCTCCGGCGCGGCGACCGGGTGCTCTTCTACACCGACGGACTCGTCGAGGAACACCAGAACGGCGGGGAAGAGTTCGGCGAGGAACGCCTGATCGCCACCATCGAGCGCGTCGGACCCGCCGGTGGAGGCGTGCAGGAGATGGTGCGGAGCCTCTCGCACACCCTGATGCGGGAGCGGGGCGGAACCACCACCGACGACGCGAGCCTCTTTCTGGTCGAATGGCGGGGCGGCACCGCCGACCACCTCGCAAACCCAGAACTGTAGAACACGATGCAGACCCGCAGCGGGGACCACACCTTTGACATGGGACGTCTCCGGCAACCTCGAGAGCGGGACGCCGGCGTCCTGCCACCCGGTCGGGAAGCCTCCACCAGCCGCCCTCTGCCCTCCCGGGTGGGCCCTGGCCCTGGCCGGAGTACGGTGGAAGAGCTCACCGTCTGCGGCATGCACAGCTTGGGGTACCCCGCTGCAGCACTTGGTCATCCGGAATGAGCCCGGGGTAGGTGTTCGACATGACCGCGTCCTTCGATCCCGCCGCCGACCAGCCCTCGGAGCCGGAACCACCGGTCCGGCTCCGGCTGACACCCGAGGGCACCACCCCCGGCCGGCTGGACGGGGCCTGGTGGCCCCGCTCGCACGACCTCCTACGTGAACTTCCCCCGCTGGCAGCAGCGCTGGACCCCAGGTGGGGGCGGATCACCCGGGTCACCGTGAACCCGGCGCACTGGCCGGTCATCCCCCGGCGGGTCCCGGTCGCAGGCCACGTCATCCACGTCGGGTGGTTCGACCAGGAGCAGGACGCAGACGAGGTGATGGTGTGCTCCTTCATCCCGCTACGCCTGGAACTCCTGGTGATTCCCCCCGACGCCGAGGCCTCCGCCGCCGAGAGGCTGATGACAACGGCGTCCGACCCGGCCAACACGCGCACCGGCACCGACCTCCTGACAGCCGCAGGTGTTCCGGCAGCAGACCGGCCGCAGACAGACGGATAACGCCGCCACCAGCGAACGGCACCACGCGGTTCGCCACCGGCTCCGGCTCATTTCGCATCGGGTCGAGGCGGTGGCGTGCCAGAGCGACTGTGCCGCCGCGTGGCCCCATGCAGCCCTGCGCCTCGCCGACCCCGCACTGGATGACCAGATCCGCGCGGCTCAGTACGCGGAGCCACTTCGCAGATAGGTGCCCGCGACCTCAAGCCACGCCCCAGGGCTGAAGCAAACCTCGACCGCGTGCGGAGTGTCTTCGAAGACGCGCAGGATCCGCAGTGCTCCGCTCGGATGAAGGTCGTACTCGTACGTGAGGCCGCCGGGGACGTCCTGGTACTGCATGTCCAACGGCCCCTTGGACGGCTCGGACGGCGACCTGGCCTCGGCCGAAAGTTTCACGTACACGGACATGTCTCCACCATGCCTTTCCTGCCACCCATACAACCCATACGGGTGGCGCCTCGGTCAGAACGATTCGCCGGAAGGCTCGGAGCCAATGCCGGTGGCGATGAGGATCCGCTGCGCCGAGTCGGTGCCGCCGGCCTCGACCGCCCGCGCCATGGGGGCGTGGGCCGCATCGAGGCTTGCTTGCGAAGGGATGACGAGCAGCGTGAAATGATCGCGATCACCCGCGTGATGATCATCGTGTCATCACCGACCGGGTTCCAGTTGATGTGCACGGACCGGCCGTCGACGACCAGAGGGGGCGGGATGTCGTCCCCCGCGTCCGCATTCAGGCCGGTGCTCGTGACAGGGCCCAGATGCTCGGTCAGCGCAGGGATGAGGCCGGGCAGCTCGGCACCGAGGTCACGGGAACGAGGCCACCACGCACCATCGAGTGTCCCCTCGCGCGACCGCGTCGGCTCCGGACTCAGCAGCACCGAACCGGGTTTTGCAGACTCGCGGAACCGGTCCGGCAGGAGCGCCGGGAACGGCGTGTCGGAGTCGTCCGCCATAGCCCGCCACCCATCTGCAGGCCCCGGGAAGAGCCCACTCACCAGGGAGGACGACGCCGCGGACAGCCAGCACCTGAACCACCCCGGTGTCCCCACCGTACTCCGACCGGTCATCGACCTCTCCAGGCCGACCGGCCGGCGCAGGCCGGAAGGCGGTACGGAGGAGCGATGGCGCGGCTCGGGGTGAAGGGCGATGACCGCATCGTCGACCTGTCGTGGTGGGAGAAGGCAGCGGCGCGTCGCCGTGAGGTCCGCGCGCCCGTGTCCACGATCCATCAGGTGAGCGTCGAGCCCGACTGGTGGCATGCCCTGCGCGGCGTGCGGGACGAGGTACCTGGATTCCCGGCGTCCTGCCACCGACAGACGGCGCCGGTCCGCCTCGTCGACGGCCCAGGCGAGCACCATGCGACTGGGGCGTTCGGGATCGACGCCGACCACTACGGGACGTTGTCCGCCGGGACTCATCATGTCTCCTCCCGTTGACAGGGAGCGGACCCGTCGGCACACCGCCTTGCGCGCCGCACCGGCGGGCCCTCGCCGGAAGCCGCATGCAACAAGTCCGCATCCGATCAGGTGGCCCCGGCCGATCGCGACGCCCACGCGGTCACCGGACGAGGAAGCGGACATTCTTTTACGGTATTCCCGAGCCGCTCGGACACCCGCCGGATCTCAGGGGAAAGAAACGTCCCGAACACGTGTAACCGCGCGATGGGATCGCACTGCAACTGCCACTTCGCAGAACAAAAGGCCGCCTCCGCATCTCTGCGAAAACGGCCCACGCCCTGCATAAACGCTGAACAACAGGATTTGCACCTGCGCCCCCCGGCACTTCAGTGACCCCGTCATCTCCCGACCGAAAGGCCGGGATGGGATATCGCGATCACGAGTCGCAGAATCAGGGCTCCTGCTCCACTAATCTGCATAATTACCTCCTCGCGATCGTCCTTCCGGTAAGTTCTCCGGCACCTTCCAGGTTACTCCGGGAAAGCGCGAATTCGGGCCTGCCAAGTGCACGAATACCAAACGCGTGGGTTCACCACCCCAGGCGGACCTGAGGGGCGACCTCCAGGTGGCCTGACAGTGCCGATCAGCCGGGTAGCGGCAGCACGGTCCGGTGTCGAGCATCGTGGCCATCAGCGACGGCGATCCGCCTCTGAGCAACGACGCGCACTGTCTCGACGGGACGGCGCGGGCTTTCAGCCGGAGTGTGGGCAGGGATTCGGATGGCACTATGCCGATGTCCCTGCTCGACTGGACCGTGACGGCGGTGTTCTCGGCCGACGGCGCGTTGCGGTACGCCCGCGAGACGGGCCCGGGCAGTGGAAATGTCGAACTGGACATGCGGTCCACATCGGACGTACTCGAGGCATACGGCAGTCCGGCACCGCCGCCGTAGCCCGTGGTCCCCCGACCGGATGACGTACCACAGTGCACATCGGGTGATCACGAGCGCATTGCCGGAAAGGGACGGAGGAGCGATGGCAAGGCTCGTGGTGGAAGGCGATGAGCTCGTCGCCACCCTGTCGTGGTGGGAGAAGGCAGCGGCGCGTCGCCGTGACGTCCGGGTGCCCGTGTCCGCGATCCGTCAGGTGACCGTGGAACCCGACTGGTGGCGTGCCCTGCGCGGCGTGCGCGGACGAGGCACGTGGATCCCCGGAGTCCTGTCCATCGGCACCCGTCCGCATCCCCAGGGGAAGGACTTCGCGGCTGTCCGTGCCCGAGGGCGCCGGCCCGTCGTATGCGTCGATCTGCAGAGTCCCTCGCCCTGCGCCCGCCTGGCCGTCACCGACCCGGATCCCGACGGCACCGCACGAGCCGTCCGAGCAGCCGCCGGCCTCTGACCGCTATGCGGATACGCGACCTGGAGGCCTGGCCGGTCGTGGGACGACGACGGCTACACCGTCGGCCTCCTCCCCCGGGACCGGGAGGAGCATCCCTGGAACGCCGACGCTACGACGTCGCCGGACTGCACCGGACCGGACCGCCGAACGCCTCGGGCTCCACGACTTACCGATCCTCCCAGTCAGCCGCCGAACCCGCTGCCGCAGGTGTCCGGCCTCACCCGCCGACTTGCCCGCCCATACGGCTGCGCCGCTACCCGGACGCACCGGACCCTCATCCGTGGGCCCGGCGCGTGTCCGGGCACAAGGGCTTGGCCGTGTCGGACACCCTGGAGTTCTCGGGCTATGTACCCATCGTTGATCCCTTCGTCGCACCTGCAGAAGCCCGGTCGGAGGTGATCCGGGTCGGGCACGGCTGCCTGTGCCTGGCGAATCACCGAACGCCCCCAGGGCCTGTGCGAGTCGGGTATTGGCAGCGGCGCCCTGGTCGCAGACGGAAGAATGATCCGTATGCAGGCGCAGTGGGTTTACCAGTTCCGGGACTGCCCGGACGCCGACGACGTCGAGGCCCTGGCCGAGGAAGAGAGTCGGCCCCGGCAGATCCTGGTGCGCGACCGCTCCGGCGCTGGCGGCCTGGTCGACGGATACGTCCTGCAGAGCATCGACGCGCAGGAGCGCACCGCCGTCTACATCTGGACTCAGACCGGCGCCCCCGACGCGGTCGCGGCCTACCTGCTGGAGTTCCTCGCTGAGGTCTGCCCCAGGGAGACTGCCTGGTGAGCGACGGCTTGGAAGCGGTCCACCCACACATCCGGTGCTTCCTCGATGCGAGTCGACGCGATGCTCCCTCGACTTCGCCGCAGGAGCGAGTACCCAGCGGCTCGCGGGTAACGGGTCAGCCGGCCGTGACGCCACGATCCGGCAGCTGAGTCAGGAGCCCGCCCTCCGAGCGCCGCCTGCCGATGGCCAGGGCACCGGCAACCGTGAGAACTGCCGCCATCGACCAGCGGCGGGTGAGGCCCCAGCGCTTCGCGGAGCGTGCCACAGGCCGGACTCCCGGATGGACTACCTCCGTAGACACTTCGGCACTACGCGTGATGACTGCATGAATGGCTTACCACCGTCGGTCGCGCACCAGACAGCTCCCCCCAAAGCCTCCCGAGGCCGCACGCATCGACTCGGGCCCCTCCCGGGGCCGCACGCCCGTTCACGTGGGAAGTCGCCCGGAGTGTCCTGCGCCCGAACGCAGGGGCGCCATCGTCCGCGAGGCCTGGCGGCCCGCTGCGGAACGCCGATCCGAGCCACCCGCCAGAGAGACGGACCATGCGCCTCCTCGTTCGCCCCGCCTGCCCGCGCTCGGGCGCCGCGCCGGGCGGCCGCTCGCCGGAATGGGCGTGCTCGCCCTCGCCGCGGCCGACGCGCTGGCCGGTCTCACCCCCGGTGTCCGTTCCGCCTCAAGCCACCGCGAGGCGCCGCTGATCGCGGGCGATCCGCGGGCCGACAACACCGACGTGTACGCCTTCGTCAGCCCCGACAAACCGGGACACCTTCACGTTGATCGCGAACTGGATCCCGTTTGAGGAACCCAACGGCGGGCCGAACTTCTACGCGTTCGCGGAAGACGTCACCTCAGTCCCTTGGAGGCCGCAAAGCATGGGGCGTCCCCAAGCCGGCGCTGAAGAACGCTGCGGAGCAGATCCGCCGGATCCGGGCTGGGGCTGCAGGTCATGGGAACCGCCCGTCAGCAGGAGGGGCTCAAGGTGATCTGGGGGGCTTGTGCCGTCGCCCGATGTCGGCCTGGCGGCCGAGCCGCGGCAGCGCGAACTCCCCGGTGGACGTACTCACATGAACCCGCGACCTTCGGACGGCAGCGCGCCAAGGGTCGCGCGCACCCGGCTCGCTAAAGTTGAGCGTCAGCTTGTCAAGAAAGCTCTGGCGTCGCTATAACTTTCTCGTCGAGGTGCCCAGGCGGGAGGACAGAGCCAGGCAGGTCCGGCGCCGTGGCGCCCGTGGGCACCCGTGACCGTTAGCGACTGTGAGGAGCTGATCCCTTTGTTGATGCGTACCGACTCCCTGCGCGGCCTGCGCGACCTCGACCGGCTCACCCAGCAGCTGGTCGGCACCGTCTCCCAGCCGGCGGGGATGCCGCTGGTCGCTTACCGCGACGGCGAGGTGTTCGTGCTGCGCCTGGACCTGCCGGGCATCGACCCGAAGACCATCGACCTGGACGTGGAGCTTAACGTCCTGACTGTGCGCGCGGAGCGCGCGTCCGGACTGCCGCAGGGCGCGGAGGTGCTGGCGGACGAGCGGGTGCTGGGCCGGTTCTCCCGGCAGGTGTTCCTGGGCGACGCGCTGGACACCGACCGGATCGACGCCGACTACGACCAGGGCGTGCTGAGCGTGCGCGTGCCGATCAGCGAGAAGGCCCGCCCCCGCAAGATCGCCATCACGGCCAAGGGCGAACGCGAGGCCATCTCCGCCTGACCGCTGCGATGCGGCTTCGATGTCCGCTCCCCGTTCCTGCCGCACCGACCGGCCGCCGCGCCCTGCCGGGCTTCGCTCGCCGACGCCGGCGAGTGCCCGTGGGCGCGGCCCGGCCTCTCCGTGCGGGCCCGGACCTCTCTCCTTCGGTCCGGGCTCGCGCGGCGGGCCGCGAGCGGGCCGGCCGGTGCGGTGAAGTCTTCAGCGGGCCGCCCGGCCCCGGGCGCGGTCGCGGTCGCGGCGGTGGGCGCGCACGGTTGACCTATGGGCATCGTGGTTCTGCTGGAACTGGTCGAGCCGCTGGACGCTCTCATCCTGGGGATCGGTGGCGATCCGGTCGACGCCCTGTCGGTGCGGCGGGTCCATGCCGCACCCTCGGATCCGGATGCACCCGGCGGGCTGGGGCGCTCACCGTGTGCGGTATGGGCACCGCGGCCATGGTGGTCGACCGGTGGAGTCCGCAGCGGCCGGGGCAGGGGTGGTATCCGCCGCGCTGGGCCGGGTACTTGTGCCTGACCTGTGATGCCGCCACCCGTGCCCTCTGATCCGGCGGTGGGGCGGGCCGGCGCGGTCCTATCGGGCCCCCGGCGGGCGGTCGCTGTGCTGCCGGGTGGTGTCGAGGGCGGCGCGCAGGGCGGGCAGGTCCGTGATGGCGGCCTGTTCGGCGAAGCGGGCCAGCAGCCGGCGCAGGACCCGCTCGTCCCGATCGTGCACGGCTTCGGCGATGGCCGTCGCTAGCGCCGCCTGGGTATGGGGGTCTGGGGTGCGCTCCTGCCGCGCGGCCTGCGGCCCTTCCACCGCTCGCCTCCCGTTCACTCGTGATCCCTGGCCGCTGGACGCGGCGTCCTCCGTCACGGCGCGGCTGCGGCGACCGGCCGCCCAGCCCCGTGCGGGGCGAAGACTACCTCCCCGACCGGCACCGAAAAATCTGTGCCCGCTGGAGTAGACATTGCCGCGCACCGTGGTTAGTGTTTCTCTCGTAGCAAGCCGCCAGACACGAACTGGCGGGCAGAAGTTCGCAGGTCGGCACGGTTTGCAGGGTCCTGAAGCCAGGGATGGTGCAGTAAGGCGACGGGACCGGTGGCCGGGCCGGGCGGCCCGCAGGTATCAGGGGCCGCTACCCAGCGGTACCGCAGTTCAGCAAGGGCAGTACGCAGTACCCAGCAGTTGAGCAGGACGCGGGACACGCCGGGCAGGTGGGCGTGAAGAAGGCGGCGCGGTAGCAGAGTCCCGGAGCCACAGCAGGTGCAGGACGGTGACGGGACTGGCGACCGGGCCAGGTGGCCCGCAGGCATCAGGGGCCGCCACCGAGCGGTACCGCAGTTCAGCAAGTGCACTACTCGTAGGTGAAGTTGAGTTCGGCAGTATCGGCAGTCGCAGTGCGCGGTACCCCAGTGAAGGCGCCCAGACTGCGGGCGCGCGCGCTGGGAGTCCGGCAGTGGGGTTCCAAGCCGAGCGGTTGAGCAGGACGGGCAACGGGGCTGGCTGCCGGAGTCGGCGGGACCGCCAGGGACCGCCGTAGCAGTACCGGGTAGTTGGCACTACCACGCAGTTCGCATTACCGCAGTACCCGTGTGAGCAGTACCGAGCAGGTCGTATTACCACGCAGTTGGAAGTACCGCAGTTCGCAGTAGCCGGCCCGTACAGAGGATGAATGGAGGGACAGCGCGCCATCAGGATCGCCCGGCCCGTGAGGAAGTCGCCCGGGCGGATTCCGAAGACCCCAAGGCAAGGACGGTGGTTTCCGGTC
>NZ_JBHWIO010000145.1:6084-12034 GCF_042732075.1 Kitasatospora sp. NPDC059812 | reverse complement strand
GACCGCTCGGCGGCGGTCGGCCTGTGGTCGGGCCTCGGCGGGGTGTCGGCCGCGGTCGGCCCCTTCCTCGGCGGCTGGCTGGTGGACGGCCCCGGGCCCGCCCGACCTGACAGCCCCCGCAGTCGTCGACCACACCGAGACGGCGCAGCCGGGCGTACTCCCCGGTGTCCTTCCAGCAGTGCCCCGACAGATCGGAGGCGATGGCCAGACGGCCGTACGGCGGCAACGGTGGCGGTGGCTGGCCCCGGGCCTCGTTCCCCGGCTCCGTCACGCGGGGCCCGCCGGCGGTCAGCCCCCGGCGGGGCCGAAGAGCTCGGGCGCCGACCACGGCCCGTCCGGGCCCGCCTGGTGGATCCGCGCCAGGACCGACGACTGGTACCCGATAGTGAACACCTCCAAGGCGCCGTTGGCATCCGCGGCGGCGGCGCCCAGGCGCAGCACGGCGAGCAGGTCCGTAGACGAAACGACCCGCCGTCGCCTTCCTTTGAGGAGCAAATCGGCCCGGCCCGGACGGCCATGCGGGTCCGTGTGACAGGTGTGGCAGGTGTGACAGGTGTGGAATTCGGCTCAGCAAAGTCCCGCAAAATTCCCGGCAATTGGAATGATGTCCGAAAATCGTTACACCAGGTTGCGACCTCAACACCTCTTGTTAGTGTCCCTTCAGTTCGACTCGCATGCCCCACCTCACACACCAGGGAGTTTGCGTCATGCTGAAGCGACGAATCGCCGTGGCCGCAGGGGTCGCCATGATGGCTCTGGCCGTCGGCACCGTGCCCGCCCACGCGACCAACGAGGTCAACTTCGCCGAATGCCTGTTTGCCAGCGACTACTTCACCATCGGCATCACCAACGACAACGGCACCGGTTTCAGGAGGTGCTTCGCGAACGCCGGCGACATCTGGATCGACCAGAGGTCGGTCACGAGTTTCAGCAGCGGCAACAACGCCGGGTACTTCGAGTACGAGCCCGGCGACGGCTCCCTCTACCGCCACACTTTCGGCAAGAACCAGGCCATCACCAAGAACTACGGCACCGTCACGACGCTCCACATCAACTGAACCCACCGGCCGGTCACAGGGAGCCGTGCCCCTGTGACCGGCCCCCCCACGGGGAACCGTCCCTCGGCACAGCCGGCGGCGGCGGGCGGGCCCTGTGGCACGCGGTCGGCGAGGCCCGGGACGAGGGGCCCGAGGACGCTCTGGGTGGGGTCGGTGACCTCGTCGTTGTCGAAGTCGTCGTCCGAGTTCACCGAGGCGGTGACCGACCCCGTCGCCCAGGAGGCCAGGCCGAGGAGGAGGAAGAGGACGAGCAGGCCGCGCCCGGCGCCGCCGAGGTCCAGCGGACGGGTGGCCGACGCCGGGCCCTCCGGTTCGCTGCCCGGCTCCTCGCCGAACATGCCCTTGGGGTAGGCCGACGAAAGCATCGTCAGGTAGGCGGTGTAGCGCATCCGGTAGCGCAGGACCGCGACCGTCGCCTCGTACAGCGGCTGCGGCATCCGGCCGAGGGCCAGGACCACGAGCCAGACCACGAACGGCGCCGTCCACCAGCCCGCGTACGCCAGGCGCCAGGCCCTGCACGGTCGAGGCCGGGATCACCAGGACGATGCGGAAGTCAAGCGCCCCGGGCCGCAGCCGACTCAGCCCGTCCTCCGCCATGACGAGACCGGCGCTGGCGGCGACGTCGAGCGCGTGCTCGCAGTACGCCGCCGGTGTCCTCGGCTGGTCCGGGCGCAGCGCGGCGAGTTCGGTTCCGGACGGAAGCGTGGTGACGGCGGCGCGGCGTCCGGCGGCGGTGGGGCACCACAGGGTGCGGCCGTCCGGCCGGGGGCAGCGGATACCCGCCGATACGCTGGTGGCCGGGTACCCCACGCCGACGAGCGCGGGGGACCCGGCCATTGCCGCGGGGCGCAGCCCAGGGTGTCGACGGTGCGGATCGGCTGGGCGCTGCCGGCGCTGGTGGCCTCGGCCATCGCCCGGCTCTGCCCGTCGGTCATCTCCGGGAGGCGGTCGGCGGCGACCACGGCCGGGACGGACTCGGCCATCGTCCTGGCGGCTCCCCGGAAGACGAGCGGATCGGGGCGGCTGGGCAAGGCGTTTCGGGCCGGGCTCGTGGGACTCCGCGGAGAACGGGTCCTGCCTGCCGATGTCCGCCCTCCGCGCGCCGGTGCTCCCCCACCAGGTCGTCCGCGGTCACGTCACGACGAGCACGAGTCCGTCCCGCGTGCCGACGGGCCCTGCGTCACTGCGCAGCAGCCTGCAGATCGACGCTCTTCCGATCGACCGCGAGCGTGACAATGCGCGGGAAGCCATTGCTCCCTGTTTCCCACCGCTGCAAGCGCGTAGTGACCTCGGCCTGACCGGCCCTCACAAGAGGCCCCGGGTTGGGCCTGCCATGGTTGACCCACACGTGTTCGGCACCGTCACAGATGACAGACGTGCTGATGGCGACCCTGTCCCCCACCGAGCTGTTGACGACGGCGTAGGAAGAAGGCCCTGAGCAGCGGTAGGTACCCGAGAGGGTCACAACCGCCTCGCTGTCGACCGTACCGGTGGAGTTGAGGGACACCGTGCCGGTGAAGTCGGCGGGTGCCGTCCCCGAGACGGCCGCCTGGGCCGGGGAAGCGGCCCAGAACCCCGAGAGCAACGTGATGGATACGACTGTGGACAGAGCAGCAGAAGCAGAGCGACGCAACGAACTTCCCCTCACCGAACGATCATTGACTTGTCTAGACCTGTGGTCGGGACCGTACCACCCAGCCCGGAACCATCCGACACGAACTCATAACTCTTCACCCACAGGCCATCCAGGTCGGGACACAACACGGCGGCACACCCCGGACACCCGGACGGAAACGCCCGGGTACGGCCGACCCCGCACACCAGCCCCTCAACGGGAGTCACCCGCCGGCGCGGACCAGGTCGGCCTTGCTGCGGTAGTGCGCCGTGAACACCGTTCCTGCCCGGCTCAGGGCGCCAGCACGACCCTGCCGAATACCTTGCCCGCGTCCATTGCTCGGTGAGCCAGCACCGCCTGGTCCAGCGGCAGCACCTCGTGCACGACCGTGCGCAGGTCCCCGTGCGCGGCATCATCGAACTGGGACGACCGCACCGCCTGCCTGTCGGAGCCGGGCACGGTGTCGGAGCTGAAGGTGGCGAACGACAGCGACTTGCGGAAGGCGTCCATCAGCCGCATGCCGAAGTCCGCCGGCGGCTGCCCGCCGACCACGCCGACAGCCACATACCTGCCGTTCGGGTTCAACCGGTCCAGGAACAGGGAAAGCTGAGGACCTCCCACGACATCGATCACCACGTCGAAACCCGACGGTGCGTCCGAGCCGCCCTCGCCGGAGCGGTCGAGGACATGGGTCGCGCCCAGGTCCCTCAGGCGGGTGCCACGCTCCGCCGATGAGGTGGTGACCGCCACCGCACCCGCACCGCCCTTGGCTGCAAGCTGGACCGCCGTGATCCCGATGCTGCCCGCCGCACCGCGCACGAGCACCGTCTCGCCGGGCGCGAAACGAGCGCGGTCCAGGGCGAAGTGGGCGACCACACCGGAACCGCCGAGAGTCACCGCGTCCACGCCGGTCAGGCCGTCAGGCAGCAGAAGGACGTCCTCGACCGAGGCGACGGCCTGCTCGGCATACCCGCCGGACAGGCCGGTGAACGCCCACACCCGCCGCCCCATCCACGAAGCGTCCACGCCCTCTCCCACCGCGGTGACGCTACCCGCCACCTCGCTGCCCAGGAGATGGCCCTCCCGGAAGCCGTACGCGGCGAGCGTTCCCCGGCGGATCACGGCGTCCACGCCGCCTACCCCGATGGCCTCCGTGGTGATCCGCACCTGCCCCGGGGCAGGGACGGGCACAGGCAAGTCGACGACCTCCAGACCGTCAGGATTTCCGAACTCCCTGATCACGACAGCTTTCATCTCTGCTCCTTAGGACGGTGAACGAACGGGCCACAACTGCTGCGACCGAGAGCGGCGAACCCGGCTCCCCCGCCCGAGGCACCATCAGCAGGGTGCCGGGGCGGGGCGGCGCCACCGCCATCGGACCGTAACGGACGCCCCCGTCCAATTGGCTAAAGTGAGAGGCCATGACCGACCGTTTGCCTCACATCGCGCGCTCCGACGCCCACGACAACCGGGCCCGTATCCTGGACGCCGCCCGCGCGGTGTTCAGCGAGGCGGGCCTGAACGCGCCCATGCGCGAGGTCGCCCGGCAGGCAGGCGTCGGCCCCGCCACGCTGTACCGGCACTTCCCGACCAAGCAGGCACTGATCGTGGAGACCTTCGCCGAGCAGCGGCGAGCCTGCCACGCCACCGTCCGCGACGCCCTCGCAGACCCGGACCCGTGGCACGGATTCCGGAGCCTGGTCGAGCGCATCTGCGAACTCCACGCACACAGCCGGGGATTCGCCGACGCCTTCATGACAGCCTTCCCCGAGGCCATGGACTTCGCCGCCGACCGAGAGCGGACTTCGCGCGGGGTTGCCGAACTGACCCGCCGCGCCCAGGACACCGGCCAGCTCCGCCCCGGCTTCGTCGTCGACGACCTGATCCTCATGCTCATGGCCCACCGGGGCCTCCAAGACGCGCCGCGTGCCGCCCGGCTCACGTCCTCTCGCCGCTTCGCTGCCTACGTGATCGAGGCGTTCCGCGCCGCACCGGAGACGGGAGCGCCTACACCGCTGCCGCCAGCACCACGCCTGCAGCTCGCGTACTCGCCCAGCACGCAGTAGACCCGCCACGACGAGGTCCGTCATGGGTAGCGGCCGGGCGGCACCGCGAAGGTGTCGTCATGCCGCGGGCTCTGCCCACCGCGCCGAGGTGCCGAACCCCGCCATCACCCGGACGGCGTAGCGTGAGGGGTTCTCACCAGCCCCTGACCTGCGGCAACACCCGAAACTCACCGGATCCGAGGCGAAACTCACCAGCGGCCCGGGACGAAATTCACCGCCCCCCGCCGCCCGGTCGTTTCAGGTGAAGTTCCACAAGCGTGATGCCCCGGGCCGCTGCGCCCCGGGAAGCCTCCTGCGTCACGGCTGCTCGCCCGAGGTGGCCGCGCCCCGTCACGGAGAACCCCCATGAGCCTCGCCCCGCGCTCCGCTGCGCTCGTAGCCGCCGCCCTGTCCGTCGCTGCACTGGCCGGTCCGGCTCCCGCCGCAGCCGGCCCCGCCCCCATCACCTCGCAGCCCCCGGCCGGCCGGTACCTCAACCTGCACCAGTGCGTCTACAACAGCCCGCTCGGGGCGAGCAACTTCGACCTCATGACAACCCTGGTCCCGAGCCTGGACGGGCGGTTCAGGGCCGGAACGGACGTCTCCGACACCCCCGTCCCCGCCGCCGTCTGCGGCCCCGGGGACGGGCGCTACGAGCCCAACGTCTACACGGCCGCCGAACCCTACGACCTGGCGTCCGGGCACTACCTGAACCTGCACCAGTGCATCTTCTGGAGCGACTTCGACCAGGACCACCTCACCACGGCGGTGGGGACCACCGATGTCAAGTTCGTCGCCGGCACCAACATCTCCAACTCCCCTGACACCACCGTCAGCTGAGGCGGCGGAGGCACCGACCACCCCATCCCCCTGCTGTCGAACACCACAGCCCTGGACCTGACCGCCGGGCGGTACCTGAACCTGCACCAGTGCATGTACTACTTCGACGGTTACCGCGACCACCTCACGACCTTCGCCCCGAGCGGAGACGGACGCTTCAAGGCCGGGACGAACATCTCCAACACCCCCGACACCAAGCCCTCCTGCGGCCCCGGCGACGGGCGGTACCAGCTGATCCCGGTGCTCTCGGGCGTCAAGGCCCTCCTCGTGCACTGAGGACCGCCGCGCAACAGCCGGCCCCCCCCGCCCCCCGGGGGGGGGGGGGGGGGGGCGCCGCCCCGCGCCCCCGCGCGCCCCCCGGGGGGGGGCCGCGGGGGGGGGGCGGCCGGACC
>NZ_JBHWIO010000145.1:0-6074 GCF_042732075.1 Kitasatospora sp. NPDC059812 | reverse complement strand
ACATCTCTCCTCCGGTTCCCCTGTGTCATCCCCACACTCTAGATCCCCGCTCCACCGACCCCCAACCTCCCCCCCCCCCCGGCGCGCGCCGCGGGGCCGTGGTGGCCGATCGCCGGGCCCAGGGCCGGCAAGCGGGCTCGTGCCAGGTGGTCCGGACGCTCCTTCCGGCCCGGATCGCGGGTGTTCTCACGGGTCAGCGGTGCATCGCGGCGGGCTGGAAGCGGGCCAGGCGGCCGGGCGCGGCCCGGCACCGGTCATCGTTCCCCCGGCACGTGGCCCGGGCCGCCCTCCGCCGCCTCGTCTGGCCGTTCGTCCGGCTGGTCGTCCGGGTCGGCCAGTGCGAGACCGGCCACCACGCCGTCGGCGATCCGCCGCCCCAGGTCCGGGGAGAGCCCGGCTTCCCCGGCCGCTTCGAGCACCATGCGGTGGACCAAGCGTTGCTGATCACGGGTCAGTGGCGGGATGACCTCGGGAGCCGACCGGCGCCGCCGCACCCGCCACCGTACCCGCCGCCACAGCGCCGACGATCCGCGCGAGGCGACCTCCACCAGGTTCTCGGCGAGCTTCTCGCGGGCCCGATCCAGGGTCAGCCACAGCAGCGGGGCCACCAGCGGAGCGATCTCGGCGAGACCGAAACCGAGCGGATCACGGTCGCCGCGCCGCCGTCGCAGCCGGGCGAGTACCTCGGCGTCGCTCCGTCGCAGCAGGCCGTCGACCATGACCGCCTCCTCGGGCGCGCAGACGGCGACCACGTCCCGTACCAGGTCGCGGACCCGGACCCCGACCGCCTGCTCAGATGGCGAATTCAACTGTCCTCCCGTCGAAGGAAGCTCGTTTACTCCGCTACTCCGCTGCTCCGCGGCGAACTCTCGGTCTGTTGCGAACGACCTCGACGCGACTCGGTCGCGCGAGCGGTCGAACCCGAAGGCACTGTCGAAGAGGGCAGCGGCCCTGGTCGCTTCCGCCACGAACCGGGTGGCCCGGTCATGGGCCGCCCAGACCTTGACCTGATGCTCCCCGCCAGTAGGGGTGTACCCGAGTCGAGTTCGGCGACTCTTCGGTCAAGGTGGGCGCGTCCCGGGAGGCGCGGGACATGGCCTCGCACACTGGGGCGACGGAGAGCAGGAGGGCGTTGCCTACGAGCCGACGGCTGCGGCTGCGGGAGTCACGGGCAGTCCGGACGCCCTGTTCGAAGGAGGCGAGGCACGGGTTGCCGTCGTTCTCGAACGTCTGCTTGATACACGGGAGTTGGCCCCGTTGATCAGCCCTGGGACTCAGGACGCGCTCGCCGCCATGCTCCCTCGAAGTCATCACGGCCGATCTCCCTGGCCACGTATTGCGGATCATGAAGATCGAACGGCGCATTGAACGGCCAGTCCTCAACGCTCGTCTTGACTGAACCACCGTCCCGGCTGGTCTCGACCTGCCGCAACCGCCGTCCGCACCCGGGGGTGCGGGGCGGCGGCGCATCCGCACCCCGGCAGGCAAAACCAGGTGCCGCGGCCGCCGCTCCTCCCTACGCTTCCCGCCATGGACAGCACCGGGGCCGAGCGGCTCCTGAACGTCGTGGACGTCGAAGCAACCTGCTGGGCCGGCGGCCAACCGCGGGGAGCGGTCAGCGAGATCATCGAGATCGGACTGACCGTCGTCGATCTGGACGCCGGCGAACGCCTCGCCCGCCACCGGATCCTGGTGCGGCCCGCCCGATCCACGGTCAGCGAGTTCTGCACGGAACTGACCGGCCTCACCCAGCACGAGGTCGACACAGGGGTCGGCTTCGCCGAAGCGTGCCGGCTCCTGGCGGCCGAACACCACGCCGGGGCACGCCCGTGGGCCAGTTGGGGCGACTACGACCGCAACCAGTTCACCCGGCAGTGCCAGGCCACCGGGACGCCGTATCCCTTCGGCCGGCACCACACCAACGCCAAAACGACCTTCACCGAGGCATACGGCCTGCGCAAACGCCCCGGCATGGCGAAGGCCCTGGAGATCGCCGGGCGGCGACTCGAAGGCCGTCACCACAGCGGCGAGGACGACGCCTGGAACATCGCCGCCCTTGTGCTCCACCTGTCCGAGCGGGGCGTCTGGCCGGATCCGTGCTGACCACTGGATTGCCGACCATCGTCAGCGCCTGTGCCAGGTGATGGATCACTGGGTTCCGATGCTGTCAAGGTAGGGAGATAAGCCGCCGCCAGCAGATGAGTGCGCATCCGCGAGTGAGGAAGGCTTCGTGGATGTCGTCACAGGAGTAGAGCTCTCCAAACGCCCACTTAGGCTCGTCAGGGTGTGCCCACCGCCGCCCTGGCGGCCCGCTCGACCTCGGCGAACCGGGACTGCCGGAACGCGGCGTCGGGCTGCGAATTCGCGTGGCTCGCCTCGGTCCCGGTGGCGCCGTCGAGGTGCTCGCGCAGGATGTCGGCGTGCCCGGCGTGCCGGTTGGTCTCGGTGAGCACGTGCACCAGGATGCTGAACAATGTGACGTTCGGACGGGGCCACCAGGGCACGTAGCCCGGTGCCTCGACGGTGAGGGCGTCGATCGTCGCGTCGGAGTGCTCCGCGACCCGGCGGTACCGGCCGATGATCTCCTCGCGGGTCTCGTGCTCGGTCACCCACATCGCCTCGGCCCAGAGCCGCTCGTCGTCCCACCGGCCCAGCGGCTCCGGGCATGGGCGGCCGAGGACGTTGCCGAAGTACCGGTACTCGATGTTCGTGAGGTGCTTGACCAGTCCGAGGAGGCTCGTGCCCGAGCCGGTCAGAGGTCGGCGGACGTCGTATTCGGACAGCCCGTCGAGCTTCCAGATGAGCGCCTCCCGGACATCGCGCAGATCGCTGTGCAAGTACTCCTTGGCGAATTCATCGATCACGGGGACGCAGTCTGCCATGCACGGTCCGTGAGACCGGCCCGGGCCCGACAGGCAGCCGACGAGGAACCGGCACTGCGGGAAGCCGGGACCGATCGCTCCGCATCCGTTGGTCCGGGCCCTTGCCCTGATGAATGAACAGAAGAACTCGACAGGGAAGCACACGGCATCGCCGGCCCCCTCGCCCTGCTTGCCCCTTGCCCTGCGCCACGGTGCGGAGGTGGACGGCCGGCGCTCGACGATCATCCGAACGGGTGAATCCGGCGACGGCTACGCGCTGCCCGACCTCCTCGGCTACCCGGGCGTCCGTGACCGCCTCGAAGCCGGCCTGACGGCCGGGCTCGAACAGGCTCTCGCCGCCTGCGCGCTGGGCTCCGCCCCCTGCCCGAGCACGTCCGTGGCCAGTTGGAGGACGCCCTCGGCCGCGCCCGGAGGTGCTCGAAACCTCCCCGTTCGACCCGGGCTCGCCCGGAGGTAATCCGCTTGAACGCCGCGCTCGAACAGCACCATCATCGGAGACCGCCAACCTCTAGGAGGTTCCTTAACTCAGCTCCGCAGAAAGAAACTTGGACGTCGGATCGCCTTCTTCCAGCACACTTGCGCGCCCGCGCGCCGACGGTGTTCGGAGGAGCTGCGGCGAAGACCGGCACCGACCGGCGGAACACACCCGCCCGAGAGACCGAGGAGCCCACCCGGTGATCGACTTCGACATGCTGACCGGCCTCGCCTTCCGCGAGGGCGCCGAACGGATCGGCGTCGGCGTGGTGGTCCGCGACACCTGCGGCCGGATCCTGATGATCCGCCGGGCCGCGCACGACGTCCTGCCCGGCCTGTGGGAGTACCCGGGCGGCGGCCACGAGGACGGCGAGCCCGTGGCGGCGGGCGCGGCGCGGGAACTGGCCGAGCAGACCGGGCTTGCCGGGCTGCCGCTGGAGTACGCGCGGAGCCTGCACCTCACCGACCCGAACGGCCGGCGCGTGCGGCAGTTCGTCTTCGCCACCGTCGTTCCGGAGGGCACCCCGGTCGTCCTCTCCGGCGACCACGACTCCCACCAGTGGGCTCCAGCGGACCGGCTGCCCACGACCAGCGACGGCCAACGCGCGGTGATCGAGTGGCTGACCGGCCGCCTGGCGATCCCGGGCTGGCGGCCGGTCGGCGGCTACCTGACCACCATCGCCCGGCCCAGCGCCTACGGCTCCTTCCTGGTCACCGACCCCGCCGGCCGCGTCCTCGGGATGCGCTCGACCATCGACCCGAGCGTGTGGAACATGCCCGGCGGCAACGTCGAGCACGGCGAGAGCCCCTTCGACGCCGCGCTGCGCGAAGCCCGGGAGGAGCTGGGCCTGGACCTGGCCGCGGAGAACCCGCAGGTGCTCCGGCGGCGCCTGGTCGCCGTGATCCACACGCAGGCCGACGCCGACTACCCGGTCCCGGTCGCCGGCTACGTGTTCGACGGCGGCACGCTGACCGCGGAGCAGCAGGCCCGGATCCGGCTCGATCCGGCCGAGCACACCGAGTTCCGGTTCGAGACGGCCCACGACTGGCGCTCCCGGATGACCCCCGACCACTACCAGCGGCTCCGGCAGGTGCTGCGCGCCCACCGCTGCGGCGTCCCGCTCTACCTGGAGCGCCCCGCCCCGGACGGCGACGACTTCGAGGGCGTCCTGGTCTTCGTCACCGACCGCGCGGGTCGACTGCTGATGCACCTGCGCGAAGACAGGCCGGGCATGGCCTGGCCCGGCTACTGGACTCCGATCGGCGGCTGGCGCGAGGGGGACGAGAGCGCCGAGGAGAGCGCGGTGCGCGAAGTCCGCGAGGAGGCCGGCGTCGAGATCACCGGGCTACGGACCCTCCCCGGCCCGCACCAGGACCTCGGCCTCCCGCTCACCCGCATCCTGCACGCCGTCCGGGACGGCCCCGAGAGCGGCCTGCGGCTCGGTGACGAGGGCCTGGCCGTGCGCATGGTGCCCTTCGACGAGGTGCTCGATCTGAAGGTCCCGCCCTACCTGCACCACTACCTGCCGCTGCTCGCCGCAGCGGCCGACCAGCCCACCGGGGAGGCCTCGTGACCCGGCCCGACCCCGCCGGCCCCGCCGGCCCGTGCGCGTGATGCTCCAGCTCACCCCGCACCGTCCTGGAGCCGCTGCGCGGACCGGCGTCGGCCCCGTGAAGTCCCCAAGTCCCCTTTGATCGAGCGTCCTTGGAGGTAGTGCTGTGGAGAGCCTGCGACAGGCGGTGGCCGTCATCGTCCACGACCGGAGTGGCGGCCGGGTCGCGACGATCAACTACGCGACGAACAGTTGGAGCACGACGCCGGTGTGGACGATCCCCGGTGGCAAGGTCGAGGTCGGCGAGCGCCTGGACGAGGCCGCCGCCCGTGAACTGGCGGAGGAGACGGGGCTGGAAGTCGACCCGCGCGACCTGCGGCTGGTCCACACGATCCAGGTCCGCCAGGGCTGGGACGGCAAGGGCCCGTTCCTGCTGTCGGTGTTCCTCGCCACCGCCTGGCAGGGCGAGCTGACGAACACCGAGCCCGGCAAGCACCTCGCCGTGGTGTGGTCGCCCGCGGGCGAGCTGCCGCTGCCGATGTTCCCGTCCTCCCACGCCGCCCTGTCCGCGTACCTGTCCGGTGGTCGCGGGTTCTCCACCCACGGCTGGGCCGAGGGGTCCGACCCCCGCGACCTGGTCCAGGGCTGAGGAAGGCACCGTCACCTTCCCCACCCCAGCCGGATCCCGTACGCCTACCGCGCCGTGCAGCGGCCCGACGGCGGCACCGGCCCGACGGCGGCACCGACCGGCACCTCGGCCGCCTCGGCCGCCTCGGCCTCCCCCGACAACCACCTGAGTGACCCACCGAACCCCGGAGGCAGTCCCGCATGACCGGATCCCCCGTACGCCCCGCCGGCCCCGAGGACGCCGACGAACTGCTGCGCCTGCGCGTCGCGGTGCTCGACGGCGCCCGGCTCACCGACGACTGGCGCACCACCTTCCGCGACGACATGCGCGAGCGGCTCGGCACCGACCCGAACCTGCTCGCCTATGTCGTCCCCGCCGACGACGGCACGCTGGCCTCCTGCGCCATCGGCATCGTCTACCGCGGCTACCGGGGCCCCACCCACCCCACCGGCCGGTGGGCCCGGATCCACACCGTGGCCACCGACCCGGCCCACCGACGGGGCGGGGCCCCCCCCCCCGGCACCACCCCCCCGGGCC
>NZ_JBHWIO010000144.1:0-12252 GCF_042732075.1 Kitasatospora sp. NPDC059812 | reverse complement strand
GCGGGGCCCGTTGTTTTTTTATAACCCCCCCCGTCGGGCCGCGGCGGGGGGCGGGCCCACACCCGCCCCCCCCGGCCCCCCCCGGGGGGTGGGGGGGGAGGCCCTGTGCGTCCGCCGTCGCGCCCGGAGCCCCGGGCGCTACTGCTGCTCCCACGGCGGCCGGGGCGGGTAGTCGGGCGCCCGCCGCTCCGGCGGCGGCCCGGCCGGCCGGTCGCTGTCCGGCGGGGGCGGCCCGGGCCGGTGGTGGGGCCCGCCGCGGGCGGTGAGGCGGCCGCGGACGTTGTCGGCGGCCAGGACGTCGGCCCAGCGTTCCGGGTACTCGGAGGGGACGTCGACGTCGTCGCCGTCCTCCTCGCCCCACTCCTCCTCGGCGCCTTCGGCGAGGCCGAGTTCGCGGGCGCGCCGGGCCCGTTCGGCGGCGCGCCGGGCGGCGACCTCGCGGACCACGGCGGCGGCGGCCTCCTCCTGGGCGCGCTCGTTCTCGGCGCGGGCGTCGGCGGTCTCCAGGGTGGGCCAGCGGCGGTCTATGGCGGCGTTCATGGCGGCGCCGATGAGGACGGCCAGGGCGACCACGAAGATCCACAGCAGTACGGCCACCGGCGCGGCCAGCGAGCCGTACACCGAGGGGACCTCGACCGAGCTGACCAGGTAGATCCGCAGGGCGACACTGCAGACGACCAGCACCACCAGGGCGACCAGGGCGCCGGGGACGTCCTCGCGCCAGGGGGTGGAGACGGGGACGGCCAGGTGGTAGAGGGTGGTGAGGGAGACGATCAGCAGCACGATGGCGACCGGCCAGTAGGCGGCGCCGACCAGTCCGGCGACGCCGGGCACGGCGTTCTCGATGAGTCCGGGTCCGGCCATCAGCAGCGGCAGCACCAGGGAGCTGATGACGAGGGCGCCGAAGTAGAGGCCGAGGGACATCAGCCGGGTCTTGACGATGCCCCGCTTGCCGTCGAGCCCGTACATGACGGTGATGGTGTCGATGAAGATGTAGAGCGCTCTGGAGCCGGACCACAGCGACAGCAGGAAGCCGATCGAGACGAGGTCGGGCCGGGAATGGGCGAAGACCTGGTCCAGCAGCGGCACCACGACCTCTTTGACGGACGAGTCCGACAGGACCGTCCCGGAGGCCGAGACGATGTCGTGCTTGAGCCGGTCGATGGTGCCGGCCCCGAGGAACTCGTCGAGGTAGCCGAGGGTGCCGGCCAGGCCGAGGAGCAGCGGCGGGATCGACAGCAGGGTGAAGAAGGCCGCCTCCGCGGCGAGTCCGGTGACCCGGTACTCGACGCAGGTGTTGGTGGTGTCCTTGACCAGCTCCCACGCCGTACGGCGCCAGGCGGCCTGTTTGGCCGCGCGTCGGGAGCCCTTGCCCCGGCGCCGGGAGGGCCGTTCGGGGTTCGGTCTGCTCGTCTCGCCTGCTGCTTGCACGGGTCTAACGGTATCGGGCCGGGGCCGCGCGGTTGATCTCCCCCGGGGTACGGGCGCGTGGACGGGCGCCGGGGCGGGGAGCGGCGGGAATCCCCGACTGTCTCACATAACGAAACATCAGCGTCCACCATCCGGATGTTAGTGGACCGCAAGTCCCGCGCCGTGCCAATCTCTTGCCATGCCGAGCGCCGGAACCACCCTAGTTGGTCGACTCCACGTCGATCTCCTTCGCGTGTCCAGCGCCATCTGTCCGGCGATCTGAGCCCACCCCGCCGCATCACCGCACCCGGGCGCCACCCACCTCGCAGTCCCCGCTGGAGCGGACGCGCGGGCGCCCGGCCGGCCACGGTCACTGCTCTCCCCGGCCCTGGGAATACCCGCAGGTCACAGCAGCACCGCACCGCCGCGCACCCCCAGCGACCCACCCGGCGTCAGAGCCATCTGCCCCGAAGGACTTCACCATGGCCACCACCCCCGAGACCGCCGAGCCCACGGCCGACCGCGCCGCCGCGCGACGCCCCGCCGCGCCTCGCAAGGTGACCCGTCACCGCGGCGAGGGCCAGTGGGGCATGGGCCACTTCACCCCCCTGAACGCCAACGAGCAGTTCAAGAAGGACGACGACGGTCTCAACGTACGGACACGTATTGAGACGATCTACGCGCACCGGGGCTTCGACTCGATCGACCCCGCCGACCTGCGCGGCCGGATGCGCTGGTGGGGCCTGTACACCCAGCGCAAGGAGGGCATCGACGGCGGCAAGACCGCGATCCTGGAGCCGCACGAGCTCGACGCCGAGTACTTCATGCTGCGCGTGCGGGTCGACGGCGGCCGGCTGACCGTCGCCCAGCTGAAGGCGATCGCCGAGGTCTCCGAGCAGTACGCCCGCAACACCGCCGACCTGACCGACCGCCAGAACGTCCAGTACCACTGGATCCGGATCGAGGACGTCCCGGCGATCTGGCAGAAGCTGGAGGCCGTCGGCCTGTCCACCACCGAGGCCTGCGGCGACACCCCGCGCGTCATCCTCGGCTCCCCGGTGGCCGGCATCGCCGAGGACGAGATCATCGACGGCACCCCCGCCATCGAGGAGATCCAGCGGCGCTTCATCGGCAACAAGGACTTCTCCAACCTGCCGCGCAAGTTCAAGTCCGCCGTCTCCGGCTCCCCGCTGCTGGACGTCGCGCACGAGATCAACGACGTCGCCTTCGTCGGCGTGGTCCACCCCGAGCACGGCCCCGGCTTCGACCTGTGGGTCGGCGGCGGGCTGTCCACCAACCCCAAGCTGGGCGTGCGCCTGGGCGCCTGGGTCCCGCTGGACGAGGTCGCCGACGTCTACGGCGGCGTCATCGGCATCTTCCGCGACTACGGCTACCGCCGGCTGCGCAACCGCGCCCGGCTGAAGTTCCTGGTCGCCGACTGGGGCGTGGAGAAGTTCCGCCAGGTGCTGGAGGACGAGTACCTCACGTACCGGCTGGTCGACGGCCCCGCCCCGCAGGAGCCCAGCGGCCGCTGGCGCGACCACGTCGGCGTCCACCGGCAGAAGGACGGCCGGTACTACATCGGCTTCGCGCCGCGCGTCGGCCGGGTCGACGGCCGGCTGCTCGGCCAGATCGCCGACCTCGCCGCCGCACACGGCAGCGACCGGCTGCGCACCACCGCCGAACAGAAGATGCTGGTCCTCGACATCGCCGAGGACCAGGTCGACTCGGTGGTGGCCGGCCTGGAAGCGCTGGACCTGCGGGTCACCCCGTCGCCGTTCCGCCGCGGCACCATGGCCTGCACCGGCATCGAGTACTGCAAGCTCGCCATCGTCGAGACCAAGGAGCGCGGCCGCACGCTCATCGACGAGCTGGAGAAGCGCCTGCCGGACTTCGCCGAGCCGCTGACCATCAACATCAACGGCTGCCCGAACGCCTGCGCCCGCATCCAGGTCGCCGACATCGGCCTCAAGGGCCAACTCGTCCCGGACGGCAACGGCGAGCAGGTCGAGGGCTACCAGGTGCACCTGGGCGGCGCGCTCGGCCTGGAGGCCGGGTTCGGCCGCAAGGTCCGCGGCCTCAAGGTCACCAAGGACGACCTGCCCGACTACGTCGAGCGCGTCCTGACCCGCTACCAGGCCGACCGCACCGAGGGCGAGCGCTTCGCCCAGTGGGCGGCCCGGGCCGGCGAGGAGCAGCTGTCGTGAGTGAGCGCGCCGCACCGTTCTTCTGCCCGTACTGCGGGGACGAGGACCTGCGCCCCTCCGAGGTCGGACACGGCGCCTGGGAGTGCCACGGGTGCCGCCGCGCCTTCCAGCTGAAGTTCCTCGGCCTGCTGTCCCCGACCGCCTCGGCCCCGACCGCCCCGACCGCCTCGAACGCCTCGAACGCCTCGAACGCGGCCATCATGACTGCGCCCAACTCGACTGCGACCGACGGGGGTTCGTCCGGTGACCAGCGCGACGACTGACTACGAGGAGATAGCCGTCCGGGCCGGCCGCGAGCTGGAGGAGGCGACGCCCCAGGAGATCCTGGCCTGGGCCGCCGACACCTTCGGCCGCCGCTTCTGCGTCACCTCCTCGATGGAGGACGCGGTCGTCGCCCACCTCGCCTCCTCGGTGTTCCCCGGCGTGGACGTGGTGTTCCTGGACACCGGCTACCACTTCCCGGAGACCATCGGCACCCGGGACGCGGTGGCCGCGACCATGCCGGTCAACGTCATCACCCTCAGGCCGCTGCGCACCGTGGCCGAGCAGGACGCCGAGCACGGGCCGCACCTGCACGACCGCGACCCGGACCTGTGCTGCTCGCTGCGCAAGGTCGAGCCGCTGAACCGCGGCCTCGGCGGCTACGACGCCTGGGCGACGGGGCTGCGCCGCGACGAGTCCCCGAGCCGGGCGGACACCCCGGTGGTGTCCTGGGACGCCCGGCGCCGCAAGGTCAAGATCGCCCCGATCGCCCGGTGGACGCAGGAGGACGTGGACGCCTACGTCGCCGCCCACGGGGTGCTGCTCAACCCGCTGCTGTGGGAGGGCTACACCTCGATCGGCTGCTCACCGCTGTCCTGCACCCGCAAGCCCGCCGAGGGCGAGGACGCCCGGGCCGGGCGCTGGTCCGGCTCCGGCAAGACCGAGTGCGGCATCCACCTCTGACCCACCCCCCCCCCACTACCGACGAAGGACTTGAGACTGTGACAGCTCACACCCGGGCCGCCGACGGAGCCGCGGAGGCGGCCCCCGCGGCCGCCCCCTGCGAGCGCGGCGCCACCGTGTGGCTGACCGGGCTGCCGAGCGCGGGCAAGACCACGCTCGCCTTCGCGCTGGCCGGACGGCTGCGCGCCGAGGGCCACCGGGTCGAGGTCCTGGACGGCGACGAGATCCGCGAGTTCCTCTCCAAGGGCCTCGGCTTCACCCGCGAGGACCGGCACACCAACGTGACCCGGATCGGCTTCGTCGCCGAGAAGCTCGCCGCCCACGGCGTCAAGGTGCTCGCCCCGGTGATCGCCCCGTTCGCCGACTCGCGCGCCGCGGTGCGCGAGCGGCACGCGGCGGCCGGCACCGAGTTCCTGGAGGTCCACGTCGCCACCCCGGTCGAGCTGTGCGCCGAACGCGACGTCAAGGGCCTGTACGCCAAGCAGGCCGCCGGCGAGCTGGCCGGCCTCACCGGCGTGGACGACCCGTACGAGGCGCCGCAGAAGCCGGAGCTGCGGATCCAGACGCAGGGCCGCGCGGTCGCCGAGTCCGCCGCCGAGCTGCACGCCTTCCTGACCGAGAGGGGTCTCGCATGACCACCGCGACCGACGGCCCGGTCCGCACCCACGAAGACGCCCCCTTCGCGCTGTCCCACCTGGACGCGCTGGAGGCCGAGTCGGTGCACGTCTTCCGCGAGGTCGCGGGGGAGTTCGAGCGCCCGGTGATCCTGTTCTCGGGCGGCAAGGACTCCATCGTCATGCTGCACCTGGCGCTCAAGGCCTTCCACCCGGCCGCCGTGCCGTTCTCGCTGCTGCACGTCGACACCGGGCACAACTTCCCCGAGGTGATCGCCTACCGCGACCGCGTCGTCGCCGAGCACGGCCTGCGCCTGCACGTCGCCCACGTCCAGGACTTCATCGACGACGGCCGGCTGCGCGAGCGCCCGGACGGCACCCGCAACCCGCTGCAGACCGTCCCGCTGCTCGACGCCATCGAGACGAACCGCTTCGACGCGGTGTTCGGCGGCGGGCGCCGCGACGAGGAGAAGGCCCGTGCCAAGGAGCGGGTGTTCTCCCTGCGCGACGAGTTCGGCGCCTGGGACCCTCGCCGCCAGCGCCCCGAGCTGTGGTCGCTGTACAACGGCCGGCACGCCGTCGGCGAGCACGTGCGCGTCTTCCCGCTGTCCAACTGGACCGAGCTGGACGTCTGGCAGTACATCGAGCGCGAGGGCATCGACCTCCCGGAGATCTACTACGCCCACGAGCGGGACGTCTTCGCCCGCGCCGGCATGTGGCTGACCGCCGGCGCGTGGGGCGGCCCCAAGGAGAACGAGCCCGTCCAGCGGCGGCTGATCCGCTACCGCACCGTCGGCGACATGTCCTGCACCGGCGCCGTCGACTCGGACGCCACCGACATCCAGGCCGTGATCGCCGAGATCGCCGCCAGCCGCCTCACCGAGCGCGGCGCGACGCGGGCCGACGACAAGCTGTCCGAGGCCGCGATGGAAGACCGCAAGCGCGAGGGGTACTTCTAACGATGACCAGCACCACCCAGGAAGCCACCGCCACGTCGCTGCTGCGCTTCGCCACCGCCGGATCCGTCGACGACGGCAAGTCCACCCTGGTCGGCCGCCTGCTGCACGACTCCAAGTCCGTGCTCGCCGACCAGCTGGAGGCCGTCGAACGCGCCTCCCTGAACCGCGGCCAGGACGCGCCCGACCTCGCGCTGCTCACCGACGGCCTGCGCGCCGAGCGCGAGCAGGGCATCACCATCGACGTGGCCTACCGCTACTTCGCCACCCCCCGGCGGCGGTTCATCCTCGCCGACACCCCCGGGCACGTGCAGTACACCCGCAACATGGTGACCGGCGCCTCCACCGCCGAACTGGCCGTGGTGCTGGTCGACGCCCGCAACGGCGTCGTCGAGCAGACCCGCCGGCACGCCGCCGTCGCCGCGCTGCTGCGGGTGCCGCACGTGGTGCTGGCCGTCAACAAGATGGACCTGGTCGACTACGCCGAGCCCGTCTTCGCCGCCATCGCCGAGGAGTTCACCGCCTACGCCGCCTCGCTCGGCGTGGGCGACGTGGTGGCCGTGCCGATCTCGGCCCTCGCCGGGGACAACGTCGTCGAGCCGTCCGCGCACATGGACTGGTACGGCGGCCCGACCCTGCTGGAGCACCTGGAGACCGTCCCGGTCGGCAGCGACCCGGACGCCGCTCCGGCCCGCTTCCCCGTCCAGTACGTGATCCGCCCGCAGAGCGAGGAGCACCCCGACTACCGCGGCTACGCCGGGCAGTTGGCCTCCGGCGTGCTGCGGGTCGGCGACCCGGTGACGGTGCTGCCCTCGGGCCACACCACCACCGTCGCCGGGATCGACGCGCTCGGCCGCGAGACGGACCTCGCCTGGGCGCCCCAGTCGATCACCGTCCGGCTCGCCGACGACCTCGACGTCTCCCGCGGCGACCTGATCGCGGCCGGCGTGATCCCCGCGCCCACCAGGGACATCGAGGCCACCGTCAGCCACCTCAACGAGCGCCCGCTGCGCGCCGGGGACAAGGTCCTGCTCAAGCACACCACCCGCACCGTGCGCGCGCTGGTCAAGGACATCACCTACCGCATCGCTCTGCCGACCAAGGCGGGCGACACCCTCGAACAGCGCTCCGGCGCCGAGGGGTTGAACGTCAACGACCTCGGCCACGTGGTGCTGCGCACCGCCGAGCCGCTGGCGCTCGACGCCTACTGCGACAACCGCCGCACCGGCTCGTTCCTGCTGATCGACCCGGCCGACGGCACCACCCTCACCGCCGGTATGGCGGGCGAGGCCTTCGCGACCGTACGCGCCACCGAACCCGCTGAGGAGGACTGGGTCTGATGCCCAGCGAGGCGTTCTCGGACATGGACAAGGAAGGCGGCCGCATCGGCAGCGGCGTCCTCGGCAGCGGCCAGGGCGGCCTGACCCGATGTGCGGGCCGACAGCGCTGAGTTGCGACCCCCGGCCGCCCCGACGGGCGACCGCCACGTCCCCGAGACCGCCTCCCGACGGTCCGTCGATGAACAGGACTTCACCATGGCACCGAACCTGGCCCCCTCGCATACCCATGCCCGCCCCAACGCCGGCCGGATCAGACGCTCCGCGGTGGCCGCCGCGGCCGGCCTGACCGCCGTGACCCTGCTGTCGGCGTGCAGCTACGGCTCCAAGGCGGACGACAAGAAGGCGGGCGCCGACTCCGCCGCCAGTTCGGCCGGCGCCTCCGGCGCGAAGCTGTCCACGGACACCGTGAAGATCGGCTACTTCGCGAACCTGACCCACGGCACCGCCCTGGTCGGCCTCCAGGAGGGGCTGTTCCAGAAGGAGTTGGGCGCCACCCAGATCAAGACCCAGGTCTTCAACGCGGGCCCGTCCGAGATCGAGGCGCTCAACGCCGGCTCCATCGACATCGGCTGGATCGGCCCCTCCCCCGCGATCAACGGCTACACCAAGTCCGACGGCCAGTCCCTGAAGATCATCGGCGGCTCGGCCTCCGGCGGGGTCAAGCTGGTGGTCAACCCGGACAAGATCTCCTCGCTGGACGACCTCAAGGGCAAGAAGATCGCCACCCCGCAGCTGGGCAACACCCAGGACGTGGCGCTGCTCAACTACCTGGCGGGCAAGGGCTTCAAGGTCGACGCGGCGTCCGGCGCCGGCGACGTCTCGGTGGTGCGCACCGACAACAAGGTCACCCCCGACGCCTACCGGCAGGGCTCCATCGACGGCGCCTGGGTGCCCGAGCCCACCGCCTCCAAGCTGGTCACCCTCGGCGCGAAGGTCCTGCTCAACGAGAAGGACGTCTGGCCGGACAAGAAGTTCGTGATCACCAACATCATCGTCTCGCAGAAGTTCCTCAAGGAGCACCCGGACGTGGTGGAGGCCGTGCTGCGCGGCTCGGTGAACACCAACGCCTTCATCAAGGCCAACCCGGACAAGGCCAAGGCCGACGCCAACGAGGCGATCAAGAAGGAGGCCGGCAACGCGCTGGAGCCGGCCATCCTCGACCCCGCCTGGGCCGACATCGACTTCCTCGACGACCCGCTGGCGAACACCCTCCAGGCCGAGGCCGACCACGCCGTCACCGCCGGGCTCCTCAAGCTGCCCAAATCAAGTTCCGCTGGCGCGGGGGCCAACCTGAACGGCATCTACGACCTCACCCTGCTCAACAAGGTGCTCGCGGCCAAGGGCCAGGGCCCCGTGGCGGACGCCGGACTCGGCGCCAAGTAGCGCCACCCGGCGCCGAACAGCACCGCGCGGCGCCGAGTCCGCCCCGACTCCGCGGTCCGGACCCCCGCCCACCCGGTCGATCCGCGATCGATGCCCACCGGGACGGGCGGGGCCGGGCCCCGGCCCCCGCTCCGCCAGCCCTCAGCCAGACCACTCACGCAGGAGGTGTCCGGATGACCCCGGCACTGACCACCTCGGCGGACACCGCCGGCGCCGGCGCCGGCGGCGCCGCGCCCGCCGTCCGGATCTCGCACGTGCACAAGTCCTTCGGCCGCCCGGGCGCGCAGACCCACGTCCTGGACGACATCACCCTCGACGTCGCGCCCGGCGAGTTCGTCACCCTGCTCGGCGCCTCGGGCTGCGGCAAGTCCACCCTGCTCAACCTGGTCGCCGGCCTCGACCAGCCCACCGCCGGCGCCATCGAGGTGCCGGGCGGCCGGCCCGCGCTGATGTTCCAGGAGCACGCGCTGTTCCCCTGGCTCACCGCCGGCCGCAACATCGAACTCGCCCTCAAGCTGGCCGGCGTCCCCCGCGCCGAGCGCCGCGCCGAAGCCGAGCGCCTGCTCGAACTCGTCCGCCTCAAGGGCTCGTACGGCAAGCGCGTGCACGAGCTGTCCGGCGGCATGCGCCAGCGCGTCGCGATGGCCCGCGCGCTGGCCCAGGGCAGCCAGGTGCTGCTGATGGACGAGCCGTTCGCCGCGCTCGACGCCATCACCCGCGACGTGCTGCACGACGAGATCACCCGGATCTGGGCCGAGCGGCAGCTGTCCGTCCTGTTCGTCACCCACAACGTGCGCGAGGCCGTGCGCCTGGCCCAGCGCGTCGTCCTGCTCTCCTCCCGCCCCGGCCGGGTCGCCCGCGAGTGGCGGATCGACCTGCCGCAGCCGCGCCGCATCGAATCCGCCGGCGTCGCCGACCTGTCCATCGAGATCACCGAAGAACTGCGTGGGGAGATCCGTCGCCATGGCCAGCACTGACAGCACCCCGGTCCTGGAGAAGGCCGACAAGACCGACAAGGCCGCCGCCACGGACACCGCCGGTGTCGGCGCCGGCCTGGACGCCCTCGACGCCGTCTCCGCCCAGCGCGGCTCGCTCGGCCAGGCACTGCGGACCAAGGCCCTGCCGCCGCTGATCGGCGTCCTCGTGGTGCTCGCCCTGTGGCAGGGGGCGTACAGCCTGCACCTCACCTCCGCCTACAAGCTGCCCAGCCCGACCGACGTGTGGCACTCCGCCCAGGACCTCTGGTACCAGGGCACGCTGTTCTCGATCATCTGGACCAGCGTCTGGCGCGGCCTGTCCGGCTTCCTGCTCGCCGTCGTCATCGGCACCCCGATCGGGCTGGTCGTCGCCCGCGTCCGGCCGGTGCGCACCGCCATCGGCACGGTCCTCCAGGGCCTGCAGTCGCTGCCCTCGGTCGCCTGGGTGCCGGCCGCGGTCATCTGGCTCGGCATCAACGACCGGATGATGTACGCGGTCATCCTGCTCGGCGCCGTCCCCTCCATCGCCAACGGCCTGATCGCCGGCATCGACCAGGTGCCGCCGCTGTTCCTGCGCGCCGGACGCACCATCGGCGCCACCGGCCTCACCGGCGCCCGGCACGTCCTCATCCCCGCCGCGCTGCCCGGCTACCTGGCCGGCCTCAAGCAGGGCTGGGCGTTCTCCTGGCGCTCCCTGATGGCCGCCGAACTCGTCGCCTCCTCCCCCGACCTCGGCCGGGGCCTGGGCCGGTTCCTGGAGGACCAGCGCGAGTTCTCCGACATGTCCGGGGTGCTGCTCGGCATCATCCTGATCCTGTTCGTCGGCATCGCCATCGAACTGCTCGTCTTCACCCCGGTCGAACGCCGGGTGCTGCGCAACCGCGGCCTGCTGGCCGCCGCCAAGTAAGGCCGACGCCGATGCCCGCCCTCCTGCTGATCGCCCACGGCAGCCGCGACCCGCGGCACGCCGCGACCGTGGCCGCACTGGTCCAGGAGGTGCGGGCGCTGCGCCCCGGGCTGGACGTCGCCACCGCCTACCTCGACCACTGCGCGCCGCGCATCCCGCAGGTCGTCGGGCGGCTCGACGACGCAGTGGCCGTCCCGCTGCTGCTCAACCGGGCCTACCACGCCAAGCACGACATCCCGGCCGCCCTGCGCACGGCGGGCGCGGCCCTGCCCGTCGCCGCCGTCCTGGGCCCGTCGCCGCTGCTGCTCGCCGCCCTGGAGCGCCGCCTCGCCGAGGCCGGGGTGGACGTGCGCTCGGCCGCCGTCCGGGCCCGCACCGGCGTGGTGCTCGCGGCGGCCGGCTCCTCCGACCCGGCCGCCGACGCCGCCACCCGCGCGGTGGCCGCCGCGTGGCGCCGCAGCCGCGGCTGGGCCGCCGTCGAGGTGGCCTACGCCTCCGCCACCGGCCCGCGCGTGCCCGACGCCCTGGCCGCCCTGCGCGCCGCGGGCGCCGCCCGCACCGCCGTCTCCCCCTACCTGCTGGCCCCAGGCCTCCTGCCCGACCGCATCGCCGACGCGGCCGCCGGAGCGGACGCCGTCGCCGACGTCCTGGGCCCCGCCCCCGAACTGGCCGCCCTCCTCCTGGAACGCTACGACGAGGCCCGCCTGGCAGCAGCCGTCGCCCCGGCCCTCAGCGCCTGAGCCGGAGCGGGCCCCGGCGCGGCCGTCACCGAGCCGCCTTCTCCGCCTGGTGAAGACGCTCGGCCTGTCCAACCGCCTCCCAGTGCCGCGCCCGCTCGAAGTGCAGGGCACTACGGGCCGCACGCTCCCGCAGCTGGTACCGCGCAGCCGCCGCGATGACCACACTCGGCGGCACCGGCTGCTCCAGGTCGGCGACGGCGGCCTCGATCCACTCCCGCATGATGGCCGTCGGTTTCAGCCCCCGCTCCCGCGCCCGGCGCCGCACCTCGTCCATCACCGGCTCGGGCAGCCGCAGCGAGGTGGTGATCATCACCGACTCCGCCGCCAGCGGCTCGGCCGGCTCGGCGCTCATGATCTCGTCCTCGGTCAGCTCGTGTGTCCCGTAGTGCTCGGCGACCGCCTTGAGCCCCGCGTCCTTGTCGGCCATCCGCCCCTCCGCTCACGACACCGGCACCCCGGCGGCTTCCCCGTGGGCACCGTGTCACCGACCTCACGGGCAAGGCCAGCCGCCACCACACCTACGGGTGACGGCGCGCGGAAGCGCCGATGGGTGCGCACGGCCGGACCGTGCGCACCCATCGGCGCCGGGAACCGCTACGAAACCGCGTCCGGGGTGTGCACCTCCCCTGGCCGCCACGCCGGTGGCCCGACGACGAAACGGCCAGGGGCCCCCCCTGAGGCGGGGGGCCGGGCGGGGGGGGTTGGGCGGGGGTGTGTGGGAGGGGCGCGGGGGGTCGCGGGGGGGGGGTCGGGTGCCGGGCGGAGGCGCCGGG
>NZ_JBHWIO010000143.1:0-12424 GCF_042732075.1 Kitasatospora sp. NPDC059812 | reverse complement strand
CTCCACCCTCGAACGCGGCACCCGCCGAAACGACGACCTCGCCAACGCCTACCGCGAATGGCTCACCACCGCTTGACAACCCATAGGAGCATCAATCGGGCGCCGGGCCCGCACCGGTCCGGGACCTGCGCTGATTCGCCGAAAATGACGTACTGTCACACTAGTTCGTTAAAGGATTCCCACCCTCGAATACCTGTGTTAGCGTGCCGCCGCCAGCTTCTCTCATCGCCGAGAAAGTGAGGTCGGGCCATGGAGGGCGCATTCTCCCGACGGGGATTCCTGGGCACCGCCGGTGCGGCGGCGGCCGGGGTGTCCGCCGGCTCGACGGGTACGGCGGCCGCGGCCGGTGCGCGCCGGGAGCCGCCGGAGGGGCGGTCGGTCCGGCCGGGCGATCCCCGCTACCGGACGCTCGGCCAGGGCTTCAACCAGCGCTGGCGCAGCAGCCCCGCCTACATCCGCCTGGTGGTCGACGAGGCGGACGCCGTGGGCGAGTTGAACCGGGCGCTGGACCACGGGCTGCGGCCGACCGTCCGCGGCGGCGGGCACTGCTACGAGGGCTTCGTCGACAACGACGGGGGCGTCATCCTCGACCTCGGCATGATGCGGGGTGTCGCCGCCGCCAGGGACAAGTTCGGCCACCCGACGTACTGCGTGGAGGGCGGGGCCACCAACTGGGACGTCTACACCACGCTCTTCCGCGCGTACGCGGTGACGCTGCCGGCCGGATCCTGCTACTCGGTCGGCGCGGGCGGGCACATCTGCGGCGGCGGGTTCGGCCTGCTCTCGCGGCGGCACGGGCTCACCGTGGACCACCTGGTCCAGGTCGACGTGGTCACCGTGCGGGGCGGTACCGCCGTGGTGACCAGGGCGCACCGCGACGACGGCGAGGGCTCCCCGGAGGCGGACCTCTTCTGGGCCCACACCGGGGGCGGCGGCGGGAACTTCGGGGTGGTGCTGCGCTACCACTTCGCGGTCGGCGTGCCGAAGCCGCCGCCCCGGGTCTGGCTCAGCAGCGTCGCCTGGCCCTGGGGCGAACTGGTGAAGCGGCCCGGCGACTTCGAGACCCTGGTGCGCAACTTCGGTGCCTTCATGGCCGAGCACAGCGGCCCGCAGGAGTCGACCTACCAGGGCCTGTTCGCGATCCTCAAGCTCACCCACCGTTCCAACGGGAACGTCGTCCTGGTGAGCCAGTGGGACGGTGACGACCCGGCGCCGCTCGACGCGTTCCTGGCGGCCGTCGAGCGCGGGATGGCGACGCGTTCGGTGGTCCAGACCCACAGCGCCGGCGGGCTGTTCCTGTCCTACCCGGAGAAGCGTCGCCAACTGCCCTGGTTCCAGGCCACCATGACGCTCAACCCGTCGGGTGACAACCAGCGCGGCAAGTACAAGTCGGCCTACCACCGCGAGCCGTTCAGTCGGGTGCAGATCGCCACCTTCTGGGACTGGCTGGTCCGGGACGTCGAGGGCGTGGACCTCACGAAGACGCTGGTGCAGATCGACTCCTACGGCTGCCGGATCAACACCCGCGGGCCCGGGGAGACCGCCGTCCCCCAGCGCGACTCGATCATGAAGCTCCAGTACCAGACGTACTGGACCGACGAGGCCCAGGACGCCGACCACCTGGCGTACCTCGCCGGGCTCTACCGGGACGTCTACCGGGAGACCGGTGGTGTCCCGGAGATCGACACCGCGACGGACGGCGCCTACGTCAACTACCCGGACGTCGACCTGGGCACGGCCGACCAGCCGGACCCGGCCTACCAGCGGCTCTACTACAAGGGGAACTACCCGCGGTTGCAGCGCACCAAGGCGTACTGGGACGGCGCGGGGGTGTTCCACCACGCTCAGTCGATCACCCTCCCCGGGGCCTGACCGGGAGGGGGCCCGCCACCGGATGCGCGAGCCGCCGCAGGGGCGCAGGGTCGAGGTATGAGCGGAGTGGTCGTGCTGGTCGAGCTGGAGTCGTCCACGGAGGTGCTGGACGCGGGCGAGGTTGACGTGGGCGCGCGGATTCGCTGGGTGCACGCGGCGCCGCCGGATCCGGATGTGCCGGAGGATCCGGGGCCGGTGACCTTCTGCGGCCTCGACACGGCGGACCTCGAACGGGAGCCCTACCGCCCGGCCGGGCCCGGCGAGCCCTGGTACCCGCCGTCCCAGCGCACCCGGCGGTGCCGAGCCTGCGAGGCGGTGCTCAAGGCGCCCTGAACGGGCTCGCGGAGCGCGTCCGGGTTCATCACCGGCCGCGCCCGGGTGCGCCGGACCGCCCGACCGGACGGCCCGCCCGACCGGACAGGACAGGCCGGACAGGCCGGTCCACCCCGGGCCACCCTTACGCGGCCGGCTTCGCCGCCCCCTCGACGATCCGCCCGTCACGCAGCTCGATCACCCGGTCGGCGAGCTCCATCAGCGTCGGGTCGTGGGTGGCGACCACCACGGTGACGCCCTCGCTGCGGACGACGGCGCGCAGCAGCTGCATGATCGAGCGGCCGGTCTCCGAGTCCAGCTGGCCGGTCGGCTCGTCGGCGATGATCAGGCCGGGCTCGTTGGCCAGCGCGCGGGCGATGGCGACGCGCTGCTGCTGGCCGCCGGAGAGCTCGCCGGGCCGCTGGTTGGCCTGGTCGGCGAGGCCGACCAGGGCCAGCAGGGTGTGCGCGCGCTCCTCGCGTTCGGCGGCCGAGACCTTGCGCAGCCGCATCGGCACGCCGACGTTCTCGGCGGCGGTGAGCATCGGGATCAGCCCGAAGGACTGGAAGACGAAGCCGATCCGCTCCCGCCGCAGGGCGAGCCGGCCGTCCTCGTTCAGCTCGGCGAGGTCGGTGCCGTCCAGGGCGATGCTGCCGGCGGTCGGGGCGTCCAGGCCGCCGACGAGGTTGAGCAGGGTGGTCTTGCCGGAGCCGGACCGGCCCTTGAGCGCGGCGAGTTCGCCGCGGCCGACGGTGAAGGAGACGCCGCGCAGCGCGTGCACGGTCCGCTCGCCGGTGCCGAAGCTGCGTCGGAGGTCGGTCACGGCCACCATCGGGGTGTTGGTGGTGGCGGTGGCCTGAGGCTGCGTCATTGAGGCTTCCCCCTGTGTGTGTCTACCCAGTGTCTACGGACGGGCGGCGCCACGGGTTCACGGTTTCGGGCGGCGATTTCCGGGGTGCGGGTCGGCGTTCCCAAAGGCGTGCTGTGGAGCCTTAGTTATGAAATGTTCATGGCATTCTGGCGGGCGCCCGAAGTGGGGGAGCTGCCAATGCAAGGAATTTGCTCATTACTTACTTGTTAGCGCAAGTCCCTTCCGTTCCTGGATCGAATCTGACAGAGTCGTCCGCTATCCGGTGATCAAATGCCGGTGATCATTGCGTCGATGTGCCCTAAGTGTGTCTATTCGTAGCCGAGTTGTGACCAAATCGGATCGATGGACCGGGCTGGGACGCAACCTGGGGACGTAAAGACCGGGGAGGAACTTGATGCTCGGCTTCGTCGTGCGCCGACTGCGTGGGCGACTGCCGCTGGCTGCCGCCGTGCTGCTCGCAGTGCTGATCACCACGGCCGTGCTGACCGCGCTGGTGGCGTTCAACCGCAGTGTCGGCGAGGCCGGTCTGCGGCAGGCGCTCCAGGGGACAGGCCACGCCCGGACCACGGTCGTGGTGACCGCCGAACACGGGCTCGACCAGCGTGCGAAGGACGAGGCGGAGCTCGCCGCCTACCGCGGCAGGCTCTTCGGAGACCTGTCCGTGCGCACCGACAGCCTGCTGCGCAGCCGCTCCTACGGCTTGCCGGACGGCGCCGGCGCTACCGGCACTACCAGGACCAGCGGCACTACCGGCGCCAGCGGCACTACCGGGACCAGCGGCGCCCCCGGGTCCGCGGTCCCCGGAGCCGGGGCCCAGCCCGACCTGACGGTCCTCGCCGACCTCGACCGAGACCGGACCCACCTGCTCGCCGGCGCGTGGCCCGCCGCGGCCTCCGGCCCGGTCCAGACCGCCGCCCCGCAGGTCGCCGTCCCGCAGACCATGCTGGCCCGGCTCGGCCTCACCGACCAGGCCCTGCCCGCGGATGTGCAGCTGGCGGACCGCCTCGACGGCAAGCCGCTGACCGTCCGCGTCACCGGCGTCTACCGGGCCGTCGACCCGGCCGACGCGTACTGGCGCATCGACCCGGTCCGCGGTCACGAGGTGGAGGTCAGCGGCTTCACCACCTACGGCCCGATGCTGGTCGACCAGAGCGCCTTCACCACCGCCGGTTTGGTGCAGAGCAGCCGCAGCTGGCTGCTCGACGCCGACTTCACGGGCATCGGCCAGTCCTCGGCGGAGGCCATGGGCGACCGCGCCCAGGGCCTTGCCGATGACCTGCAGTCCCGCGCCAGCATTGGTTCAAGGACCGAACTGCCCGACATCCTGCGTGAGTTGTCCTCCAGCATGATGGTCGCCCGGACCACCCTGCTGATCGGCGCCCTCCAGCTGGCCGTGCTCGCCGTCGCAGCGCTGCTGCTGGTCGTCAACCTGATCGCGACCCGGCAGACGGCCGAGAACGAGCTGCTCGCCGCCCGCGGCGCCTCCGGCGCCCGGCTCGGCTTCTTCACCGCGACGGAGTCGCTGCTGCTCGCCCTGCCCGCCGCGCTGCTGGCCCCCCTGCTGACTCCGTTCCTGGTCCGTGCCCTGGCCGGCTTCGGGAGCGACCACCAGGTGCCCCTGGACACCGGCATCAGCTGGTCGCTCTGGCCGATCGCCGTGCTCTGCGCCTTCGCCTGCGTCCTGCTGGCCAGCCTGCCAAGCCTGCTGCGCGGCGCCGGAGCCGCCCTGCGCAGTCGCTCCGGCCGCCGCCAGGCCCTGGTCTCCGGCGTCGCGCGCAACGGCGGCGACCTCGTCGTGCTCGCCCTGGCCGTGCTCGCCTACCAGCAGCTCAGCCAGTACGGCGGTGGGCTGTCCACCGACTCCTCCGGCCGGCTCGGCGTGGACCTGCTGCTGGTCGCCACCCCGACCCTGGCGCTCTGCGCCGGCACCCTGGTGGTGCTGCGCCTGCTGCCGCTCGCCGCCCGGCTCGGCGCCCGGGTGGCCGCCCGCGGCCGTGGCCTCGGCCCGGCCCTGGTGGGCTGGCAGCTGGCCCGTCGGCCCGCCCGCGCCACCGGCCCCGTGCTGCTGCTCGTGATGGCCGTGGCCACCGGCGTGCTGGCGCTCGGCCAGCACGCCACCTGGACCGCCTCCCAGCGTGACCAGGCCGCCTTCAACACGCTCGGCGGCCTGCGGATCTCCGCCTCGCACAACGCCCTGATGGGCCAGGGCGGCCGCTACGGCGCGCTGCCCGGCGGTGACCGGATCGTCCCGGTGGTGCGCGAGGACCAGTCCCTGCCCAACGGCAAGGGCCAACTGCTCGCCGTGGACACCTCCGCCTTCGCCGAGCGCGTCCCGGTCCGCGCCGACCTGCTCGGCGGGCGCACCCGAGAGGACCTGTTCGGGTCGCTCGCCCAGCCCGCCCCCACCGGGCCGTCGGCCGGCCTGGAACTGCCCGGCCACCCGCTGCGGATCGACGCGGAGGTCACCGTCCAGCAGCCGGAGCAGCAGGCCGGGACGCCCGGCGGCAGTACCCGTCCGTCGCTTCACCCGGAGGCCAGGCTGCTGCTGCGCGACCGCTTCGGCATGATCCACAAGGTCTCGCTGGGCACGCTCCCGCTGACCGGCGACGCCAAGGTCTCGGCCTCGCTGACCACGCTGGTCGACGCCCCGCTCGGCTCGGCCGCCGCGCCGTTGACCGTGGTCGGCGTGATCGTCGCCTTCGGCGACCGGTCCAACGGCGAGCTGACCGTCCACCGGCTGTCCGTCTCCGACAGCGCCGACGGCCCCGCGACCGCCGTCCAGGTGCCGGCCGGCTTCGGCTGGACGGCGACGGCGCCCCCCGTCCGGGCCGTCGGCGACGTGGTGCCCGGGCCGGCCGCCGTCCTCGGATCCGAACCGACCGGCGCCGACCGCTTGTTCACCATCCGCTACCGCTTCGCCAACGGCCTCGGCGACATGGTCCGCGCCGTGCTCCAGCCGACCGGGACGAGCGTGCCGGACGCCGTGTCCGGCATCGCCACCCGCGACTACCTGAAGGTCGTCGGCGGCTCCGTCGGCGACACCATCAAGGTGCCGTTCTCCGGGATCGTCCTGCCGGTCAAGATCACCGCCGTGGTCGACGCCCTGCCGGCGGCCGGCCCCAACGCGCTCCTGGTCGACCTCTCCACCACGGCCCGGCTGCTGGCCGCACAGGGCGGCGAACTGCCAAACCGCGCCGAGTGGTGGCTGCCCGCGACCGGCCCCGGCGACCGGACCCCCGCGGAGGCCGCCGCCGCCCTGCGCGCCGCCCCCGGCACCCAGGACGTCCAGCTCTACGAGGAGGCCGTCGAGGCCCTCCTCAGCGACCCGGTCGGCGCCGCCCCGCAGAGCGCGCTCATGGTCATCGCGGTCGTCACCGGGGTGCTCGCCGCGATCGGCTTCGGCGCCGCCGTGGCCGCCTCCGCCCGCGAACGCTCCCGGGACTCCGCCCTGCTGCTCGCCCTGGGCGCCCGCCGCAAGCAGGTGACCCGCACCATGGCCGCCGAACAGGCCCTCCTGGTCGCCCTCGGCGGGGCCGTCGGGCTGGGCCTCGGCACGCTGCTCGTCCACCTGATCGTGCCGTTCGTCGTGCTGACGCCCGCCGCCCGCCGCCCGACGCCCGGGGCGCTGATCGAGCTGCCGTTCGGTCAGGCCCTGCTGCTCACGGCCGCGATCGCCGTCGTTCCCCTGCTCTCGGCCTTCCTGATCGGACGCCGCCGTCGAGACGTGGCCGCCCGGCTGCGCCACGTGGAGGAGATGTGACCACCAAGGCCGGCACCACCGTGCCCACCCCGTCGCCCGAGCCCGCGCCCGCCCACGGCCCCGCGCCCTGGGTCCGCACCCGGCTCCGCGCGACGCCGCTGGCCACCCTGCTCATGGCGGCGCTCGCCTTCGTCACCGTGTTCATGGCGGCGGCCTTCCCCCGCGTCGTCGACCGGAGCGCGGACAGCGCCCTGCGGGACTTCGTGCACCAGAAGGGCGTCAACGCGACCAGCCTGCAGGCCACTTCCGAGCCGAACCTGAGTGACCCGGCCTCGGCCCTCGACGACGTGCAGCAGAAGCTGACCGCGGAGATCGGCCGGGACCTGCCGCTCACCGAGACCAGCCGGCTCTACGGCAGCCGGGCCAAGTCCCCGCGCAAGATGTTCAACGAGGGCTACGCCCGTGTCTCCGACCATCCGCCGGTGCTCGGCCTGCTGTACCTGCACGGGCTCAAGGAGCTCGTGACCCTCACCGACGGCGTCTGGCCGGGCCCCGCGGCCGAGGGCGCACCCCTGCCGATGATCATCAGCCAGAAGGCCGCCGAGACCATCGGCGTCAAGCTCGGTGACGTCGTCGACAACGGCAGCGACCTGACCGGCCGGACCCGGTCCACCGTGGTCGGCTTCTACCGCGTCAACAACCCCACCGACCCGACCTGGGACGACGTGGGCTGTCCCGCCCGCGCCTGCCTGGAGGGCCAGGGCGCGGAGCTCCACTGGGCGACCACCGGTTTCGTCACCGACAGCGGCCTGCACCAGCTGATCCTCTGGGGCAACGGCGGCGTGAACTTCTGGCGGCTGCCCGTCGACTCCGCCGCCCTGCGCGCCGACCAGCTGGCCGAGACCCGCGCCACCGTCGGCTCCTTCCTGGTCGGGCGCGGCGCCACCACCCTCGCCGACGTGACCAAGCGCCCGGACCTGCACGTCACCTCGCTCCTGCCCGACATCTTCACCCGGGCCACCGCCCGCTACGACGCCGCGGCCCCGCTGGCCGCGATCGGACCGGCCGGAGTGGCCGGGGTGGCCGTCGTGGTGCTGTGCCTCGCCGCGGCCCTCACCGCCGACCGGCGCACCGCCGAACTCCGGCTGCTCCAGGCCCGCGGCGGCTCGCGCGGCGGCATCCTGCTGCGCCTGCTCGGCGAGGGCGCGGCGACCGTGCTGCCCTCCGCCTTGCTCGGAACGGCCTTCGCCCTGGTGCTGCTGCCCACCCCCCGGTGGGGCAACGCCCTGCTCACCGCCCTGGCCGTCGCCCTGATCGCCGTGCTGGCCTTCCCGGCGCGCGCCGCCGTGCTGCTGTCCCCGCCGAAGGCCGTGGCCGGCTGGCGCCGACTCGTCGGCGAACTCGCCGTCCTGGCCGTCACCGCCGCGGCCGTGGCCGAGGTCCGCCGCCGCGGCGTCGCCCCCGGCAACAGCCTGGACCCGCTGCTGGTGGCCGCCCCGCTGATGCTCGCCCTCACCGGCGGCCTGCTGCTGGCCCGGATCCAGCCGCTGGTGGTCGGCTGGCTGGCCGCCCTCGCCGGGCGCGGCCGCGGCCTGATCGGCTTCCTCGGCCTGGCCCGTGCCGCCCGCGACAGCTCGGGCCGCCGCCGGCCCTCCGCGCTGCCGCTGCTCGCCCTGGTGATCGCCGTCACCACGACCGGCTTCGGGGCCACCGTGCTCGACACCGTGGACAGCGTCCGGTTGCGCGCCGCCCGGATCACCACCGGCGGCGACGTCTCCGTCTCCCTCCCGGTCTACGCGACCCTGCCGGAGGCGTTCACCACGGCCGCCGCCGAACTGCCGGGCGTGCGGGCCGCGACCGGGGTCTGGGTCGAGCCCGGGGCCTCCTTCATCGGCACGGGCGGCGACCGCACCGCGGCCATCCTCGTGGTGGCCGAGCCGAAGGCCTACGCCGAGATCGCCCGGACCTTCGGGGTGGGCGAGTTCGACCCGGCGGCGCTCGCCGGGACCCCGGGCGGCCCGGACAGCCCGGTGCCGGCGCTGTTCAGCAGCGGCCTGTCCAAGCAGCTGACCGACGGTCCGGCCCGGCTGCGCACCCCCAACGGGGGCGAACTGCGCGCCACCGTCGCCGGGATCGTCACCGGCACCCCCGCCCTGCCCGACCCGGGCAAGCCGTTCATGGTCGTGCCCGTCGGGCCCGCCTCCGAGCGCCTTCCGGAGCTCAAGCGGACCAACAAGTGGCTCTCCGTCGGCGACGTCGACGCCGGCCAGGTCAGGAACCTGCTGCTGGACCAGGGCCTGACCACCGCCACGGGCCTCGCCAAGCTGATCCGGGACGAGGCCTTGGCCGCCGGCAAGGGCAGCTACGGGCTGCCCCCCGGGTACACGGTCCGCAGCAGCCACGAGGTGGCCGCCGCGCTCGCCGCCGACCCGCTGCAGCGCTCCGCGGAACGCCTGTTCTGGTACTCGGGCGCCGCCGGCGCCGGGTTCGCCCTGCTCGCCGTCCTGCTGACCCTGGTGCGGGCCGCCCCCGAGCGTACGGCCCTGCTGGCCCGACTGCGCACCATGGGCCTGCGGCCCCGGCAGGGGCTGGCGCTGATCATCGCCGAGACGCTGCCGCAGACCCTGGTGGCGGCCGTCGGCGGCGGGCTGGTCGCGCTGGCGGCGGTCGGACTGCTCGGGCCGGCCTTCGACCTGTCGGCGCTGGTCGGCGCCAACGTCGGCGACGCGCTGGCCCCCGTCCTGCTGCCGGTGCTGCTGCCCACGGCGGGCCTGGCACTGGTGGTCTGCCTCGGGGTGGTCCTGGAGACGGCCGTCTCCGGCCGGCGCCAGATCGCCACCGAACTGCGGGCGGGGGACCAGCGGTGAGGGCGGGAGGAGCGGTACGGGCCGTGACACCGGCGCCGGCCGTCGGAACAGTGGGGACCGTCAAGGTCGTCGAGATATTCAGGACCGTCAGGACCTCTAGGACAGTCGAGACAGGAGACGAGCGGTGAAGACCACTCCCCAGGAGCAGCCGGTCGCCGAGGCCCCCAGCTTGCAGGAGCTCCGGCAGCGGGCCCTCGCCGCCGCCTCGCCCAAGGCGTACGGCGAGGGCGCGGCCATCGTCTGCGACCGGCTGGTGCGGATCTTCAGCGCCGAGGGCGTCGAGGTCCAGGCGTTGCAGGGCTTGGAGCTGACCATCCAGCAGGGCGACCTGGTGGCCCTGGTCGGTGCCTCCGGCAGCGGCAAGTCCACCCTGCTGACCATCCTGGCCGGGCTCGACGTGCCGACCGCCGGAAGCGCCACCGTCGCCGGCTGTGACCTGCTGGAGATGTCCGCCCGGGAGCGGCTGCGCTACCGGCGGGAGGTGGTCGGCTTCATCTGGCAGCAGACCGCCCGCAACCTGCTGCCCTTCCTCACCGCCGCCGAGAACATCGCCCTGCCGATGCAGCTGCGCGGGCGCCGGGCCGGGGCCGGGCGGGCCAAGCAGCAGGCCGACCGGGTGGCCGAGCTGATGGAGGCGCTGGAGATCGGCGACCTCGCCCACCGCCGCCCCAACGAGCTCTCCGGCGGCCAGCAGCAGCGGGTCGCGATCGCGGTGGCGATGGCCAACAACCCGCCGGTGCTGCTCGCCGACGAGCCCACCGGCGAACTGGACTCCGAGACCGCGGGGGTGATCTTCGAGTCCTTCCGCACCGTCAACCGCGAACTCGGCGCCACCGTCGTCATCGTCACCCACGACCCGATGGTCGCGGGCGAGGTGCGCCGCACGGTCGCCATCCGGGACGGCCGGACCAGCAGCGAGGTGCTGCGCCGCACCGTCACGGACGAGCACGGCGAGGAGTCGGTCAACGAGCGCGAGTACGTGATGCTGGACCGCACCGGGCGGGTGCAGCTGCCGGTCAAGTTCCTGGAGGCGCTCGGGATGGAGCACCGGGTGGCGGTCGACCTCGCGGCCGACCACATCGAGGTCCGTCCGGACGACATCGCCGGGCACTGACGTGGGGGAGGGGCGGCGGCCGGCGGGTCCGTCAGCTGTCGCCGCCCATCCGCTGGAAGAGCCCGCTGCCTTCGGCGTCAGAGCGTAGGTCGGGTGCGTCCTCACCGGCGCGCTCGCCCCGGGCGGTGGCGGTGCAGAGGGCGAAGACGAGCACTGCACTGGCCGCGACGGCGAGGATTCCGAGTGCGGTCAGGACGCGTAGCCAGGTCAAGGAAGTGCCTCCTGGGGACGGTGCGGAGGAACGCCGCCGGGGTTGTATCGGCAGTTCGGTCCGCACGGTCGAGTGTCCACAGGCGGTTCTTCCCGTCGTCCGCCGCGCGAGAGGTCGCCCGCGCGGGCGCTCGAAGCATCGGTAGGGCGCGTCACACTCCCTCGCGCGCCCCTGCAGGGGTGACGGCCCGTCCCTCCGAGGACGTGGCCAACGCCCGCAATGCGTCGAGGTCCGGCTTCCCCGCCCCGGTCAGCGGGATCCCCGGCAGCACCAGGACGGAGTCCGGCGCGCACCGCGGCCCGACCCGCTCCCGGGCCCAGCGGCGCAGTTCCTCCGCCGTCGCCGGCGATCCCGGCCCGGTGACCACGGCCGCGTGCACCCGTTCCAGCCGGTCCGGACCGGCCGTCGCGAACATCACCGCCTCCCGCACCTCCGGGTGCGCGCGCAGCGGCTCCTCGACGTCCCGGGGGAAGACGTTGTGCCCGTCCACGATCGCCATCGGGCGGCGCCCGGCCACCGTCAGATAACCGGCCGCGTCCAGGCTGCCCAGATCGCCGGTGTGCAGCCAGCCGTCCCGCAGCACCCGGGCGGTCAGCTCGGGGTCGCGCCAGTAGCCGACCATCGCCGTCGGGGTGCGGACGCAGATCTCCCCGGTCCGGCCCGCCGGCAGCACCGTCCCGTCCTCGTCCACGATCCGCACCTCGGTGTCCGGGAACGGGCGCCCGGCCGTCGCCAGCAGCCGCGGGTCCAGGTGCTCGTCCGGGCCCAGCCTGGTCACCGGCCCGCACTCCGTCAGGCTGTACGTCTGGTGCAGCACCCGGCCCAGCCGCCGCGTCGCCTCCGCCAACCGGCGCGGCGACGGCGGACAGCCGGTGTACGTGACGCGGCGCAGGCTGCCGGTGTCGGCCGCGCGCAGCAGCGGATGGTCCAGCACGCGGTAGAGCAGGTGCGGCGGCAGGTACACCCGGGAGACGCGGAACCGCTCGATCGCCGCCAGCACCGCCTCGGCGGCGAAGGCCTCCTGCAACACCACCGTGCCGCCCGCCGCCAGCGCCAGATCCGCGGTCGTACCGCCGCCGTGGCACAGCTCCGTACAGAGCAGGAACGTCGAACCGGACAGCAGCGCCGGCCGCGGCGGCCGGGCGAACCGGCGCAGCACCCCCTTCGGCCGGCCCGTCGTCCCGCCGGTGAACCGCACCGCCATCACGTCCTGCGGGCGGAACCGCGGGGCCAGCGGCTCCGGCGAGCAGGACGCGGCCGACGCCGGCAGGTCCACCCCGAGCGCCGACGGCCCCAGCGCGAACAGGCCCGCCGAGGGCAGCGCCCACGCGATCCCCTCGGCGGGGGGCCGGCCGCGGGCCGGGTCGAAGCACCGCCCCGGCGCCCCCGCGCCCCCCGCCCGCGCCCCCCGCCCCCCCCCCCCCCCCCCCGGCGGGGGGGGCGCGCCCCCGCCCCCCCGCCCGGTAGCGGCCCCCCC
>NZ_JBHWIO010000142.1:0-12554 GCF_042732075.1 Kitasatospora sp. NPDC059812 | reverse complement strand
GCCCGCCGCCCGCCCCCCCCCCGCCCCCCCGCCCCCCCCCCGCCCCCGCCGATTTCACGGGAGGCCGTTCATGCGGTTAGACTCGTGAAACTGCTCGGCGAGGGATGCCGTGTGCCTGCTTGCCGGGTGCCCGCTCCGTGATCGACGCGCTGCCGGTACCGGATTCCCGTCCGCCGGCAGAGGCCGTTACCGCCGAGTGACCCCCGAACGTACTGAGGGTGTGGTCCCGGCGGTTTTTCGCGTTGCCTGCACCCCCGCGCCAGTCTTCCCGAGGAGTGCAGTCGTGTCCGAGATCCGCATCGCCGCTGAGACCCGTTCCGAGTTCGGCAAGGGTGCCGCCCGTCGCGCCCGCCGCGCCGGCTTCGTCCCCGGTGTCGTCTACGGCCACGGCCACGCCCCGGTTCACCTGAACCTGCCGAGCCACGACCTGATGATGGCGCTCAAGACCCCGAACGCCCTGCTGGTCGTGCCGATCGAGGGCAAGGACGAGTACGTGCTGCCCAAGGCCGTCCAGCGCGAGGCCATCAAGCGCACCATCGAGCACGTCGACCTGCTGCTGGTCAAGCGCGGCGAGAAGGTCACCGTCGAGATCCCGGTCCTGACCGAGGGCGAGCTGGCCCCCGGCGGCAACCTGCTGGAGCACGTCCTCAACGCGCTGCCGATCGAGGCCGAGGCCACCCACCTGCCCGAGTCGGTCACCGTCTCGGTCGAGGGCCTGGAGTCCGGTGCCTCCGTCCTCGCCAAGGACATCGTCCTGCCGGCCGGCGTCACCCTGGCCGTCGACGCCGACGCCGTCGTGCTGCAGGTCATCGGCGCCCAGGCCGCCCCGGCCGAGGACGAGGCCGCCGAGGCCGAGGGCACCGAGGCCTGAGCCTCGCCCCACCAGCTGTGACCGCTGCCCCGGTCGCTCCCCTCGGAGCGGCCGGGGCAGCGGTGTGTCCGGGAAGATGACGTAGAGCGCGCACAGGAGGAGAGAGGGCATGGCGGACGAGTACGAGGGCCCCTGGCTGGTGGTGGGGCTGGGCAACCCGGGCGAGCAGTACGCCCGGAACCGGCACAACATCGGGTTCATGGTGGTGGACCTGCTGGCGCAGCGGATGGGCGCGAAGTTCAAGGCGCACAAGAGCCGGGCGCAGGTGGCCGAAGGGCGGCTGTCCGGCCGCCGGGTGGTGCTGGCCAAGCCGATGTCGTTCATGAACCTCTCCGGCGGCCCGGTGACGGCGCTGCGGGACTTCTACAAGGCGCCGGCCTCGGCGTTGGTCGCCGTCCACGACGAGCTGGACATCGACTACGCGGCGCTGCGTCTCAAGCTGGGCGGCGGGGACAACGGCCACAACGGGCTGAAGTCGATCACCAAGTCGCTGGGGCCGGACTACTACCGGGTGCGGTGCGGGATCGGTCGGCCGCCGGGCCGGATGGAGGTCGCGGACTTCGTGCTGAAGGACTTCTCCGGCGCCGAGCGCAAGGAACTGGAGTGGTTCGTGGACCGCTCGGCGGACGCGGTGGAGGCGCTGCTGTCCGAGGGGCTGGAGCGGGCGCAGGGCACCTACAACTCCTGACGCTCCATCAAGTCTGGGAGTGGTGTTACGCAACAGTCGTACAACGCTTGCCGGTCCAAACCTGAATCCGTGTGAGAAGCCTGTGCGGGATCGGATAGCGTCGGCCTGGTACGCGAACGAGTCCTGGGGAGTTCTCGATGCGGGGTTTTCGTCCGGTCCGCCGACTACGGCGGCTCCGGGTGGTCCGACTGAAGCAGTTCGGACGGCGGGTCGGCACGGCCGGTGCGCTGGGGGCGGCCGGGGTGCTGCTCTCGGGCGGCGCGGTGGCGCACGCGGACGCGGTGGCCGAGCCGGATCCGGGGGGCTCCCCGGAGCCCGCGGCGGCGCAGTTCGGGCCGCTGCTCGGTGACTCGATGGGCGCGGACGCCGGGCTGCTGGCGGTCGGCGGCGGCCTGGTGGTCGCGGCCGGCGGCGCCGCGCTGTGGCTGAAGCGCCGACGCGCGGGCGAGCCGGGCGAGTAGGCCCTGTCCGGCCGGTCTTGCCGGACAGGACCTGGCCGTCCGCGCGGTGACACGACACCGGGCCGGTGCCCAAGGGCGCCGGCCCTTTCGCGTGCCCCGGGCCCTTCCGGTACGGGACGGGGCCGCCGCCCACCCCGGAGGGCGGACGGCGGCCCCGTCCCGTACGCGCGGTGGCGTCAGCCGGTGTTGCGCAGGCCGGCGGCGATGCCGTTGACGGTCAGCAGCAGCGCGCGGGCCCGCAGCGGGTCCTCGTGGCGGCCGGTGGCGACCTCCTCGCGCTGGCGGCGCAGCAGCGCGACCTGGAGGTAGGAGATCGGGTCGAGGTAGGCGTCGCGGACGGTGAAGGTCTGCTTGAGCACCGGGTTGTGCTCCAGCAGTGCGCCCTCGCCGGTGAGCCGGAGCACCTCGCGCAGGGTGAGGTCGTGCTCGGCGACGATCTGGTCGAAGACGTGGTGCAGTTCGGCGGGCACCAGCTGCTCGACGTAGTGGCGGGCGATCCGCAGGTCGGTCTTGGCCAGCGTCATGGCGACGTTGGACAGGAAGTTGCGGAAGAAGTGCCACTGGCCGTGCATCTCGTCGAGCACGCCGCCGAGGCCGGCCGCGCGGGCGGCGGCGAGGCCGGAGCCGACGCCGTACCAGCCGGGGACGATCTGGCGGGACTGGGTCCAGCCGAAGACCCACGGGATGGCCCGCAGGCCGTCGAGGCCGGCGCCGGAGTCGGGGCGGCGGGACGGGCGGGAGCCCAGGTGCAGCGAGGCGAGCTGGTCGACCGGGGTGGCGGCGAAGAAGTACTTCGGCAGGTCGTCCTGCTCGACCAGGGCGCGGTAGGCGGTGTGGGCGGCCGCGGAGACCTGGTCCATCGCGGCGTCCCAGCGGGCCAGTTCCTCGGGGGCCTGGCGCGGGGCGGTGTGCAGCGCGGAGGCGGAGAGGGTGGCGGAGATGGTCAGTTCCAGGTTCTCCCGGGCGAGGGAGGGGAGCAGGTACTTGTCGGAGATGACCTCGCCCTGCTCGGTGACCTTGATCTCGCCCTCCAGGGTGCCCCAGGGCTGGGCCAGGATGGCCTCGTGGGAGGGGCCGCCGCCGCGGCCGACGGTGCCGCCGCGGCCGTGGAACAGGCGCAGCCGGATGCCGTAGCGGTGGGCGACGTCGCGCAGCCGGCGCTGGGCGCGGTGGATCTCCCACTGGGAGGTGGTGATGCCGCCGAACTTGGAGGAGTCGGAGTAGCCGAGCATGACCTCCTGGACGTCGCCGCGCAGCGAGACGAGCAGCCGGTAGGAGGGGTCGGACAGCATCTCGTCGAGGATGAGGTCGGCCTTCTGGAGTTCCTCGGTGGTCTCCAGCAGCGGCACGATGCCGATCTTGGCGATGCCGCCGTGCAGGTCGATCAGGCCGGCCTCGCGGGCCAGGACGGTGGCGGCGAAGACGTCGTCGGCGCCCTGGCACATGGAGATGATGTAGCTCTCGACGATCTCGTCGCCGAAGCGCTCGAAGCCCTCGCGGATGGTGTTGAAGACGCCGAGGGTCTTGGTGCCGGCGGCGTCCAGCGGGGCCGGGGTGGGGGCGAGCGGGCGGCGCGAGCGGAGCTCCTTGGCGAGCAGCTTCTGCCGGTACTCGCGGGGCATGTCGGCGTAGCGCCAGGCCTCCTCGCCGAGGCGGTCGAAGAGCTGGCCGAGGGCGTGGTGGTGGGCCTCGGCGTGCTCGCGGACGTCCATGGTGGCGAGCTGGAGGCCGAAGGCCTCGATGGTGCGGATGGCGCGGGCGAGGCGGCCGTCGGCGATCAGCTCGCCGCGGTGGGCGCGCAGGGAGTCCTGGATGAGCCGCAGGTCGGTGATCAGCTCGCGGGTGCCGAGGTAGTCGCGGCCCTCGACGTGCGGGGTGCCCTGGGCGAGCCGCTCGCGGGTGTTCTCCAGCTTGAGCCGGACGCAGGTGGCCTTGAGGCGGTAGGGCTCCTCGGCGTTCATCCGCTTGTAGCGGGGGCTGAGCTCGGGGAGCTGGTGCAGGTCGGTGTTGAGCGAGGCGAGCAGTTCGACCGAGGCGCCGGCCAGCCGCTCGGAGGTGGAGAGGGTACTGCGCAGGTCGTCGACGGCGGCCAGGGCGTCCTTGATGCCGTACTCGTGCTGGAGGTTGAGGACGTCCCAGGTGACCTGCGGGGTCACGTTGGGGTTGCCGTCGCGGTCGCCGCCGATCCAGGTGCCGAAGGTGAGCGGGCGGACGCCGTCGGGCAGGGTCAGGCCGACCCGGCCGAGCTCCTCGTGCAGTTCCTCCAGGACCTGGGGGACGGCGTCGCGGTAGAGCTCGTCCAGGTAGTAGACGGCGTTGCGGGCCTCGTCGGTGGGCTCGGGGCGGGCGATGCGCAGCTCGTCGGTCTGCCAGAGCAGGTCGATGACCTCGGCGAGGCGGCGGTCGGCCTGGCGGCGGGCGCTGCTGGTGCGGGCCGGGTCGGCCTGGGAGAGGCCGGCGGCGATCTCCTCGCGGTGGATGCGATCGAGGAGTTCGCCGATGCGGCGCAGCTTGTTGAGGACGCTGCGGCGGGCGGCCTCGGTGGGGTGGGCGGTGAAGACCGGGCGGACCGCGAGGTGGGCCAGCGTGTTTTCGAGGTGCTTGGGGTCGGCCTCGGCGAGCTGGTCGGCGGTCTGGGCGAGCAGCGAGCCCTCCCGGGCGCGGCGGGTGGCGAACTCGCGGCCGCGGTGCACCTGTTCGGTGACGTTGGCGAGGTGGAAGTAGGTGGAGAAGGCCCGGACCAGCTTGGCGGCGGTGTCCAGGTCGATGTCGGAGAGGAGTTCGGCGGTGGCCTCGCCGTCGGTGCGGCTGAGCAGGCGGACCTGTTCGACCAGGCCCAGCAGCTGGGGGCCTTCCTGTCGGACGAGCGTCTCGCCGAGCAGGTCGCCGAGGCGGCGGATGTCCGCCCGCAGGGCCGCGTTGTCGGCAACTGGGCCGGTGGCGTGGACAGTGGGGCTGTCCGCCGGGGTGGGGACCGGAGCGGTCACGGCTGGCTCCCTGTGGTGGTGGGGTTCGGCAACGGCTCATCGTCACAGGTCCGCCCGCGTGTGGCGGGTGTGACGCGTGCGGACCGCGCTGTCCGACGCGACCAGCATAGGTGTCGGGGCGGTCGCTGTCCGCGAGGTGGCCGGATGGCGGACAGTGACGCCGCAGGCCGCATGTGGTCTGGACCACTTGAGGGTCCGGCGAGGTGTCGGGGGCAATCCCGGTGGGGAGGGGAGGGGGTTGCCGCTTAGGGTGTCAACCATGAGCAAGTCGCCTGGGGAGCGCGCGCCGGTCCGGCCGTTCTGGTGGTGGGAGCGGCCGCGCAGCGCCTTCCTGGACATCGGGCTGGCGGTGCTCGCCGCGCTGGAGTGCGCGCTCAGCACGATCGCCTTCCTCTCCGGCCGGGTGCACCTGGACGCCGCCGGGATGGCCGGCATCTCGCTGCTCGGCGTGGTGGCGGGCGGTTCGCTGGTGCTGCGCCGCCGCTGGCCGGCCGTACCGGTGCTGGTGACCCTGGTGGCGATGCCGGGGATGCTCGGCGTCCTGCTGCTGGTGGTGTCGCTGTACACGCTGGCGGCGACCTGGGAGTGGCCCACCCGGCGCTGGCGGGTGGTGGCGCTGTCCGCACTGGCCTTCGCCGAGACCGTCGCCGTGATGATGGTGTCGATGCTGACGCCCGGCGACACGGCGGTGGAGCAGCCGCCGCTCTGGGGCCAGGTGCTGATCGCGGTGCTGGTCTCCGTCGGCCTGACCGTCCCGCCGGTGGTCACCGGACTGTACGTGGGCGCGCGGCGGCGGCTGATCGACTCGCTCAAGGACCGCGCGCACGGCCTGGAGACCGAACTGGACCTGCTGGCCGAGCAGGCCCAGGAGCGCGCCCGCCGGGCCCGGCTGGAGGAGCGCACCCGGATCGCCCGGGAGATGCACGACGTGGTGGCGCACCGGGTGTCCCTGATGGTGGTGCACGCCGGGGCGTTGGAGCGGATCGTCGCCAAGGACCCGGAGAAGGCCGCGCAGAGCGCCAAGCTGATGGGCGAGGTCGGACGGCAGGCGCTGAACGAGCTGCGGGAGATCCTCGGCGTGCTGCGGATGGACGACGAGCGCCAGCCGGAGCCCGACTCGCTGGCCGGGCTGCCCCGGCTGGTCGACCAGTCCCGGGCGGCCGGCATGGCGGTGACGCTGACCGTCAGCGGCAGCCGGCAGGAGTTCACCGGCGAGGCCGAGCAGACCGCCTACCGGGTCGTCCAGGAGGGCCTGACCAATGCGCACAAGCACGCGGGCGGCGCACAGGTGTCCGTCCTGCTCGCGTACGCGCCCAACGGGGTGCGGGTGAGCGTGGTGAACGCCTGCCCGGGCGGCGGCGGGGGCGCGGCGAAGCTGCCCAGCGGCGGCAACGGGCTGGTCGGGATGCGGGAGCGGGTGATCGCGCTGGGCGGCACCTTCTCCTCCGGGCCGGAGGCGGACGGCGGGTTCCGGGTCGAGGCGGTGCTGCCGTCCCGGCTGGCGGTCCGGGCCGAACGGCTGCGGTGACGCGCCGCCAGGCCCGGCCCGGCGGTCAGGCCCGGGTGCGCGTCGGCGGAGCGCCCCGGGCCGCCGTCAGGACCCGTCGGCGGTGCGCAGCCGCTCCGGGGCGGTGCCCAGGATCAGGGTGGTGACGGCCTGGTCGATGCCGTGCCCGAGGAACCACTCGCCGGTGTGGTCCAGGCTGTAGACCCGGCCCTCCTCGTCGACGGCCAGCAGCGCCTGCCCGTACGCCTCCTCGCCGAGCGGGGCGAGCTGGCTGCCCAGGGCGCGGCCGAGGTCGAGCAGGGTGCGCGGCTGGTGCAGCCCGCACAGCGGGTCGATCAGGAACGGGGTGCGGGCCAGCTGGCGGCCCGGGCCGGCCAGGTCGAAGGCGAGGCCGCCGAACTCGGCCCAGGCCTCCACCGCCGCCGGGAACACCGCGTGCCGCAGACCGGACGGCCCGCCGTACCCGACCAGGGCGTCGGCCCACTCCTCGGCCTGCCGTATCTGCCAGCGGCCGGGGTGCCAGCCGGCCGCCTTGAGCTCGGCGGCGACGTCGGCGGGGAAGCGCGGGCGGGCCCGCCCGGCGGGGGCGGCGGACAGGGTGGCCGGCGGTGGCGGGGGCGGGCTGGGCGGGTTCAGGGCGGACTCCAGGGCTCGGGGACAGGGGGCGTACGAGGGCGCGGTCAGGGCGCGGGCGGCCCGACGGCGACGCTCTGCACGGTGAAGTGCTCCAGCATCGGCGCGCAGGAACGGCACGGCGGGGCGTGGGTGCCGTGCGCCGGGTCGCCCTCCTCCCGGATGCGAACGGTCGTCATCCGGGAGCCCTTGAGCGCCTTGCGGGCCTCGTGCAGGGTCATCGGCTTGCGGGCGGCGCGCTTGGAGCGCCGGCTGTCGACCGCGACCAGGTGCTGGGAGAGCAGGACGGCCTCCGGGCAGCGGCCGGTGAACCGCTCGCGCGCCTCGACGGGCAGCGTGTCCAGGAACTCGCCGACCAGCGGGTGCAGGACCGGCCGTCGGGCGTCCTTGTCCCCGGCCAGGGTGTGCACCTCGCCGCCCTTGAGTGACAGCGCGGCGGCGACGGCGGGCAGCAGGCTGTCGCGGTGGTGGCGCAGCACGGGCGGGCCCGCGGGCTCACCGGTGGTCATGCGTCGTCCTCCTCCTCTGTTCCCGCTGACGGAAGGACCGGTGGGACGGTCCGGGGCAAGCCTGTCAAACGACACCGACATCCGCACAACCGGGGTGCGGGGGCGGACGAACGACCGTGCGGGACCGGCCGGGCCGTCACCCGATCCTCGCCGGACCGGGGCCGGATCCGCACACCGTCGTCACGACTTGTCCGCTGATTTCCCGAAACCACCTCCGGGCCGGGGGCACGGCCGGTACCGTTCCGGCAGCGAGGCCGAAGGGGATCCGGCCGACCGCCCGCGGACGCGCGGACGGGGCCGGACCCGGTGCCCGCGCCGGACGTTGGGGCCGCCGGGGTGGGCCCGAGCCCGCCCCGGCGGCGGAGCGAAGGGGCTCGTGGATGACGTCGGAGCAGCCCGGTCGGAACGGGCCGCGGCAGCGGTCGGGGGCCTGGGACGCGCAGGCCGCCAACCAGGCGCCCGGTGGGCACGTGCCCACGCCGGGCGAACCGCCCCGGCCGGCACCGGAACGCCCGGTGGGCCTCGCGGTGGTCGGGGCCGGCTACTGGGGCCCGAAGCTGGTCCGCAACGCGCAGGACACCCCGGCGCTGCGGCTGCACTGGCTGTGCGACCTGGACGAGGCCAAGGCCCGTGCCGTGCTGGGGGAGTACAGCACCGTCCGGGCGACCGGCTCCTACCGGCGGGTGCTCGACGACGAGCGGGTCGGGGCGGTCGCGGTGGCCACGCCCGCGGCCGCGCACTACCGGCTGGTGCGGGCCGCGCTGGAGGCCGGCAAGCACGTGCTGGTGGAGAAGCCGATCACCACCTCGGCCGCCGAGGCCGCCGAACTGGTCGACCTGGCCGAGCGCAGCGGGCTGGTGCTGATGTGCGACCACACCTTCTGCTACACCCCGGTGGTGCGCCGGATCCGCGAGCTGGTGCACGGCGGCGAGATCGGCGACATCCAGTTCTTCGACTCGGTGCGGATCAACCTCGGCCTGGTGCAGCCCGACGTGGACGTGCTGTGGGACCTCGCCCCGCACGACCTGTCGATCCTCGACTTCGTGCTGCCGCCCGGCGTCGAACCGGTCGGGGTGTCCGCCCAGGGCGCCGACCCGATCGGCGCCGGCCGGGCCTGCGTGGCGTACCTGACGGTCCGGCTGAGCAACGGCGCGCTGGCCCACTGCCACGTCAACTGGCTCTCCCCGACGAAGGTCCGCACCACGCTGATCGGTGGCTCCCGGCGCACCCTGGTCTGGGACGACCTCAACCCGCAGGCCCGGCTGGCCGTGCACGACCGCGGCGTCGACCTCACCCCGCCCGACCAGCTGACCGACGCGATCCGGCACCGGGCGCTGATCTCCTACCGGGTCGGCGAGATGGTCGCGCCCGCACTGGTCGAGCAGGAGGCGCTGCGCAACGTGATGGCCGAGTTCGCTGCCGCGATCACCGAGCGCCGGGCCCCGCTCACCGACGGCCGGGCCGGGGTGCGGGTGCTCCAGCTGCTGGAGGCGGCCTCGCTCAGCCTCGAACTCGGCGGTGCCACCGTCCCGGTGGGGTCCGGGGACCGGGCGGCCGCCCGGTGAGCGCCGGCATCCCGCCGGCCGACCCGATCCCGCCAGCCGACTCGATCCCGTTGGTCGACCTGGCGGCCGCGCACGCCGAGGTCGCGGCCGAGGTCCGGGCCGGCTTCGACCGGGTGCTCGCCTCCGGCGGCTACGTCAAGGGCCCCGAAGTGGACGGCTTCGAGCGGGAGTACGCCGACTTCACCGGCGCCCGGCACTGCGTGGGCGCCGGCAACGGCACCGACGCCCTCGAACTCGCCCTGCGCGCCCTCGACCTGCCGCCCGGCGGCGGGGTCGTGCTGCCCGCCAACACCTTCGTCGCCACCGCCGAGGCCGTGCAGCGGGCCGGGCTGCGCCCGGTGCTGGTCGACGCCGACCCGGCGCACCTGCTGATCGACCCCGAGCGGGCCGCCGAGGCGCTGCCCGGTGCGGTCGCACTGCTGCCCGTCCACCTGAACGGCCAGCTCGCCCCGATGGGGCCGCTGCTGGAACTGGCCGACGGACGGCCGGTGGTGGAGGACGCGGCGCAGTCCCAGGGCGCCCGGCAGCACGGGCGCGCCGGCTACGGGCGGATCGCGGCCACCAGCTTCTACCCGGGCAAGAACCTCGGGGGCTACGGCGACGCCGGGGCGGTGCTCACCGACGACGACGAACTCGCCGCCGCCGTCCGGCTGATCGGCGACCACGGCGCACGCGAGAAGTACCGGCACGAGCGGTTCGGCTTCAACTCCCGGATGGACGCGCTGCAGGCCGTCGTGCTGCGGGCCAAGCTGCGCCGGCTGCCCGCCTGGAACGCCGCCCGCCGGGCCGCCGCCGCCCGCTACGACGCCCTGCTCGGCGGTCTCGACGGCCTGACCCTGCCGCGCACCGCGCCCGGCAACGAGCACGTCTGGCACCTGTACGCGGTGCGGATCGGCCCCGGCCGGGACCGCGACGCCGTCCTCGCCGCGCTGCGCGCCGCCGGGATCGGCGCCGGGGTGCACTACCCCGTCCCGGTCCACCTCCAGCCCGCGTTCCGTCACCTCGGCCACCGTGCGGGGGCGTTCCCGGTCGCCGAACGGGCCGCCCGCGAACTGCTCAGCCTGCCGCTGCACCCGCACCTCACCGAGGCGCAGCAGACCAGGGTCGCCGGGGTGCTGGCCGGGGCGCTCGGGCAGCGGCCCTGACGGTTCCCCTTCTTCTCCCGGGCGGGGGCCCGGGCCCGGAGACGACCCCCTACGCTGGTGTCCAGCAAGCGCTTCGAGAATTTGCAGCAGCCAGTGGGGGCTCCCAGATGACGACAGGTCGGCCCGGCGTCGCCGCCGCACCGAACGCGGCGTACGCAGGTCAGGTGGTGCAGTTCCCGGACCCGGTCCGCGCGGAGCGACACCCCGCCGGGGTCCGGGTGGACGAGTACGGCTACCCGGACTTCGGCTCGTACGCCGCCGCCGCGGCCGAGGTCGCCGACCCGCCGGACGGCTTCGGCGTGGACGAGCTGCGGCTGACCGACTACGTGTCGGCCAACGCCGCGCTGTTCACCCAGGGCCACCCGCTCTGGGCCGACCTGGACACCGCCGTCGCCACCCCGCCCGGCTGGACCTGGCACCACGCGGTCGGCCGGGCCGCCCCCGGCTGGCGGCGGATGGAGCTCGTCCCGGTGGAGGTCAAGGCGCTGCTGCGGCACCACGCCGGCCTGGCCACCTCCGCCGCCGACCACACCCGCCGCGGCACCCGCCCGTTGCAGGAGCGCCGCCCCGTGCACTTCTCGCTGGCCAAGGACGGCGGCGACCCGATCGGCGTCCCCGAGGACCTGGTGCAGCGTGCCGAGGAGCGCCTCGGCTACCGGCTGCCCGGCGCCTACCGCACCTTCCTCAAGCTGGGCGGCGGCCGCGCCCCGGTCGGGGTGGCGCTGGACACCGAGCTCGGCATGCTGCTCGACCAGCCCTTCCTCACCCTCAGCGAGGAGTACGGCACCCAGGACGTCGTGTACGCCAACAAGTGCCTGCGCGACCACCTCACCAAGGACTACCTGGGCGTCGCCTACGCGCAGGGCGGCATCGTCGCGCTCAAGGTGCGCGGCGACCGGGCCGGCTCGGTCTGGTTCCACCTGTACGACGACGCCCGCGACACCGGCGCGCCGGAGGCCCCGGAGGACCGCTGCGCCCGGCTGCTGCTGCCCTGCGGCGAGGACTTCGACGCGTTCCTGCTGCGGCTGGCCGGCAGCCCGCCGGAGCTGGAGACGGTCGCGGAGCTGATGGTGGACGGCGGGTTCGCCCGGGCCGTCCCGGTGGACTGACGTGGCCGCGGCGGTGCAACGAGCGGGGACGACGAGGATGGGGACAGGGGTGAACCGGGCGTGGTGACGTACGCGCAGGCGCAGGAGCTCGCCGAGGAGTGGATCAACGGCGGGGTGCCGCAGCCGCAGCAGCGCGAGGTGCGGGTCCGGGAGTTCGACCTGGGCTTCGTCTGCTGGGCGGTGGCACCCGGGGACGGGACGGCGGGGCCGTCGGGTGCGGGGGACGGGTCGGCCGGCGAGGCGCGACTGGTGATCGCCCGGGACTCCGGCGCGACCACGCTCTGGCCCGCGCTGCCCGTCAACGAGGTGGTCCGGCAGTACGAGGAGGCGTACGGGCGGCCGGTCGCGGCCAACCCGGCGGGGGCGGCGAAGCCCGCGCCCGGGCCGGTCGAGGCGACGTCCTTCCTGCTCAGCCCGCCGCAGTGGCTGCAGGAGGCGGGGGCCGCGGCGATCGCGGCGGAGGCGGAGCGGCTGGGCGGCCAGGGGGCTCCGGCTCCGGCTGCTCCGGCTGTTCCGGTGGTCGAGCCGCCCGCGCCGGTCGCTGCGGCGCCCGCCGTGCCGGCCGCGCCCGCCGTCGAGCCGCCCGTGCCCGCCGTGCCGTCCGGTTCTGCCGGTCCTGCTGGTTTCGCCGTCCCGCCGCAGGCCCCGGCCCCGGCCCCCGTGCCGGTGCCGCCGGTCGGGGCCGAGGCGGCCACCGTCCTGATGCCCGAGGGGCTGCGGACCACCGGCTCCGACCTGCCCGACGCGCCCGCGCCGGCCGGGGCCGAGGCCGCGACCATGCTGATGCCGCCGGAGGGCGGCTACGGCATGCCGCCGGTCCCGCCGCCCGCCGCCCAGGCGCCCGTGCCCGCCGCCGTCCCGCCGCCCGCGCCCGTGCCGCCTGCGGCCGTCGAGCCGGCGCCGACGCTGCTCGCGTCGCCGGACGCCACACCGGGGCTGATGGGCCTGCCGGGTGCGCCGTCCGGGCCGCCCGGCGGGGTGGAGCAGCCGCCGACCGTCCTGGCCCCGCCCGCCGCCGCCCCGCAGCCGGTCGCGCCCCCCGCCGCGGCCGCGCCGGTGGAGCACGCGCCGACCATGCT
>NZ_JBHWIO010000141.1:0-13008 GCF_042732075.1 Kitasatospora sp. NPDC059812 | reverse complement strand
ACCCCGGGCCAGGGGGGCCGGGGGCGGGCCCCCCCGCGCCACCCCCCCCCCCGCACCCCCCGGCGGGGGCGCCCGTTTACCCCGGGCGCCCGCCCCCCCCAACAGCCGCTCCCAGGCCTCCCCAGTCCCTCCCAGCCCTCCGCGGCACCCCGGCAGCAGCGACACGAAGGAGCCCGCCCATGACCATCGCCCCCGGACACCCCGCAAGCACCGCCACGGTCGGCGACCTCATGAAACGCCCGGAACTGCAGATCAGCGACGACGTCATGGTCGACACCGCGATGGACGTCCTGCAGAGCTCCGGAAGCGACCACCTGCTCGTCCGCGACGACGACGGCCGCTGCGCCGGGCTGCTGACCCGCCTGCACCTCGCGCCGTTCCAGGCCCGGTCCTGGTACACCGAGCGCACTCCGGTGCGCGACATCGTCCTCGACCGCGCCCCGTTCGCCACCGCCGACATGCCCGCCACCACGGCGGCCACCACCATGCGCGCCCGCGGCCTGGACGCGTGGCCGGTGGTGGACCACGACGGCCACGCCATCGGCCTGCTCAGCTTCTAGACACGATCCCCTCGACGATCCTCATCAGGCGCTCCCCCGCCTGGTCGACGCTGCCGTTCTGCGCGCAGACCTGCGCCCCTTCGAGCACGAAGGTGATCTCGGCTGCGGTCTGCGCCGGGTCGGGCAGCCGGGCCTCGGCGCACATGGCGACCAGCCTGCGCAGCTGGCGGGCCTTGTGCTCCTCGATGACCTGCCGCGCCGGGTCGGAGCGGTCGGGCAGTTCGGCGATGGAGTTGATGAACGGACAGCCCCGGTGCGAGATGGCCGGCAGCCCCTCGGCGATGAAGCGGGCCAGGCCCAGGATCTGCTCCCCGGGCCGGCCGGGGTGCTCGGCCTCGACCCGGTCGAAGGCCGCCTGGTAGTCGGCGGCGACGATCCGCAGCCACTCCGCGACCAGTGCGTCCTTGGTCTCGAAGTGCCGGTAGATCGCCATCTTGGTGGTCTCGGCCTTCTCGGCGATCGCCTGGACGCCCACCCGCCGGATCCCCTCGCTCTGGAAGAGCTCTTCCGCCGCGTCGAGGATGCGCTCACGCGGCGGAAGCTTCGCCACCCTGCTCGGCCTTCTGGTGCTCGATGTCATGACTGCTCCGTGACGTCCGGTCGGCGGTTCCGAGGGGCCTTCCCACTCGCCTTCCCGCTTCCGCCACGATACCAAGCAGCACCATACGATACCGTTCGGTATCGTCAGATGCTGACCGGTATCGCTCTTTCCGCTGGGAGTGACAAGTGAGGATTGCCGAATACACGAGCTTCGACGCGGTCGGGCTCGCCGAGCTGGTGGCCGACCGCGAGGTGACCCCCGCCGAACTGGAAGCCGTCGCCCGAGGGGCCGCGCAGGCAGTCGATCCGCAGCTCAACGCCATCGTGGAGACCTGGCCCACCGACGACGCGCCCAGCCCGGGCAGCGCACCGCTGGCCGGGGTCCCCTTCCTGATCAAGGACATCGGGGTCGCCATGGCCGGGCGGCGCATGGAGCTGGGCAGCCGTCTCGCGGCCGCACCAGCTACCACTACGGGCAGCAGGTCAGCGGCGCCCAGTTCGTCGCCGCGTTCGAGGTCCGCAACCGGGTCGCCCGCAGCCTGGCACGGCACTTCGACGCGTACGACACCCTGCTCACCCCGACCCTGCCGGAGCTCCCCCCGCTCCTGAACACCTACACCGAGGGCGGGGAGACGCTGGACGGCCTCGGCTGGATCGACCGCCTCCTCGACCGCTCGCCGTTCACCGCGGCGTTCAACGTGGCCGGCACGCCCGCCATGTCCGTACCACTGACGGCCGACACCGGGACGGGACTCCCGATCGGCATGCAGTTCGCCGCCGGGTACGGCCGCGAAGGCCGCCTCTTCCGCCTCGCCGGGCAACTCGAACAAGCGAGCCCGTGGTCGCACCGCACGCCCCCCGTCTGGGCGGGAAACACCCCGGGCCGCTGACGAACGCCCCGGGGAGCCGGGTCGTGCGACCGCACAGAAAACGGCTCGGACGAGCACGACCCGGCGCCCCCGCGTGTGGCCGGCGTGGCTGTCGATGTGCGCCGCCGCAACATCAGCACGCGACCTTCGCGGACCACGATCGCGGCGGCGATGCCCGGGGGCTCGTGAGTGGTCGGGTTCACGTCGGCTCCTCAAGGGGCGGATAGGACGGGTGACTGATCGTGGAGGCGTCTCCGAAGCAACTCGGCGATGTCCGAGGACGCTGCTCGGCGAGACCAGCACCGTGGCCGCCCTCGCTGAGTCAGTGACGCAGAGGGCGGCCCTGGAATTCATGTGCGGCGCAGGAACCTGCGGGGGCCGCGATGACGTCCCGCACGCCGGCCTTCCGCTGTTTCCAAATCTGTTGCTGGACCGGGCTGGCCTGGTTCGTCGTTGAGAACGATCGACTGCCAGACCCGCTCTTGGGGTTCCTGGATGCAGGGCCCGCAGGCGTACATCGCCGCCTGGGCGCCGGCCACGCTCGCCGGGCCGATCCACAGCACGCGTGTCCGCTGCTGACCGCAGTAGAGCCAGCAGACGCCGTCGACCCAGTGGTTGCCGTCGTCCGTGGCGGCCGGGGCGGGCAGGCCGCCACGGACGAAGTCGGCGATCCCGGGTATCACCTGGTGGGCACTGCCGGGTCCGTAAGCACACGTTCCCCCATGGTCAGCTTCCGTCGGCAGCGGCGGTCTCCACCCCGCCGATCGGCGACCACTCCTGTTCCAGGATCGAGTAGGTGATCGAGTCGCGCCACGCGCCTCGGACGAAGACGTGATCGCGGATACGGCCGTCCTCGGTCATCCCGGCCCGGAGGAGAGTCCGCGCCGAAGCCTCGTTGAGTGGCGAGCGGGCTGCCCAGACACGGTGCAGGCCAAGCCTGTTGAACGCCAGCGCGCACAGCAGATGGACGGTCTCCGTGCCCAGCCCCCGCCCCCACACGGCGGGGTGCAGGGCGAAGCCGATGGTGGCCGCCTGCTGGGGCTCGGTCGCCAGGCGGGCGTAGCCGATCAGGTCGTGCTGGCCGAGTCGGGTGACGGCGAGGCAGTACTCCGTCCTTGGGTTGTCCTTCGCCGACGCGATTGAGCGGTCGGTGATCAGCTGGACCTGGTCCAGGGTGCGCGGCTCGAAGCTGAGATGCCGAGTGGCCTCCGGGTCGCCGTAGATGGCCAGAAGGGCGTCGGCATCCCCGGGTTCGACTTCGCGCAGTGCCAGGCGGGGGCCGGCCAGGTGGACTGAGGTCATGGCTGCGGAGCCTACCGGCGTGGTCACCGGATGAGGACCGACGTCGGGGTGGCGGTGAAGGCTTCGATCTCCTCGCGCAGGTTGATGACCGCTCCTCCATCGAGGCGGCTGTCGGCGCGCAGCGCGCTGTGGACGCGCTGGGCACTGCTGGTGATGCCGAAGTTCCTTTGCTCAACGGGGAGATCGAGTACCGGACGAACAGCCTCGGCTGCGCCCTCGAACTCGCCACGGGCGATGCGGGCGAGCGCGAGGTCGGTCTGGGCGCCGGCCTCGTCGCCGAAGGCCCACTCGTCCTCGGCGGCGCTGCGGTACGCGGTGACGGCGGCCTCCGACTGCCTCTCGCCGAGCGCGGGGTCCTCGCCCAGGTGCACGGTGGCCTCAGCGACGTAGTAGAGCTGTCGGGGCACCGGGAAGGTCATGATGCCGCCGAAGCCGTCGAGGTCGTCGAGCTGGACCGCAGCACGGGCGTCCTCCGCTCGCTGGATGGCAGCGCGCGTGGCCTCGCCGTCGCCGAGCAGGGCGTTGGCGCGAGCGGACAGACAGGCGAGCCACACGCTCGTCGTGCCGCGAACGCTGCCGGCAGCGGACTGCCCGAGCGCGGCGTAGTCGGCGGCTTCACCCGGGCGGCCGGCCCAGTAGGCGATGAGCGACTGCAACGAGCGGATCCAGGCGCGCATCGCGTGGTGGTCGGCGTTGTCGGCGCACACGTAGGCGGTGCGGGCCTGCATCATCGCGGCGCTCGGGTTGCCCAGGTCGTGGCTGGCCTTGGCGAGCATCCCCGAGGTGATCCCGGCGAGGAGGTACAGCTCGCGGGCCTGCAGGGGCTTCACCTTGCCGTGCTCCAGCAACCGGAAGGTGAGGTCCTGGACCTCGACCAGGTCGCCGAGGAGAGTGGGGAGGGCTAGCCGGGGATAGGCAGCGGTCAGCCGCCGCACCTCGTCATGGATCTGCCCCAGCGTCTCCGGGCCGACACTGCTGCCCTCCGCCATCGCGGTGAACCGAAGCGCACGACGAGCTGCCATCACAACCTGCCTTTCCAATTCCGTGGTGCCCGCGTCGAGGCGGGTCTCGATGCTGAACGGGCCACCAGCAGGCAGCACGTGCGCCTGCTCGGACGAGAGGAGGACGGGGGCCGTCCGTGGTGGTGGGACGAAGAACGATGGCGCGACGGCTTCCGGACCCGGATTCGCCGGGGCGGGCGCCAGGAGGAGATCGACGCTGACTCCGAACATGGCCTCAAGAACCCGGCACAGGTCCGGATACGGCCGTGTCTTGACCGCGCCGCCGTACCAGCGTTCGAACTGGCGCTTGGAGACCGACAGTCCCTCCAGTCGAGGGTCGTCGTCCTCCCGCGCCAGCCGGTTGGCCGTTGCTTCGAACCGGAGCCGGAAGGTCTCGTGTACCTGCCAGTGCCGCTGTAGCGTCAACACCCTCAACAGCGTTGGATCTTGAGCCACAGCAGATCCTCTCCGATCCCCGTTCGTCTGTTCTGACGATAGCCCTGGCAGCTCGACAGGAAACCCCTTCAGGCGCCGCCCGGCCGAGATGACGGCGGCCATGACGGCAGTCATGACGCGCAACGACGCAAGCCCCTCGCTCCGCCCGCGAACGGCGGCGGCCAGAAGACGGCAGCGGCGTCGTATCGAAGCCCCTCGGCGCGCCGCCATCCTGAGCACTCCTTCGCTTTCCGTGCATTCCTGACAGCGAAGCGTGAGATCAGCTGCTGAGACCAGCAGCCCCCGAGAACACCCACGTCGAGCACCACGTGGACCCGGCCTACCGAGCAGCAGGTCGGCGACGGGAGGGAACTGATGGACAACACCTTGACCACCCTGGCCGGGCAGATCGCCCAACTGGACGCGGTGGATCCCGCACAGCTCGAACGGATTCGCCACGAGGCCCTGACTGCGCGGGCCCCCTGGAAGGCGGAGTACAGCGCCTACCAGTCCGGCGGCTGGTGGACGACCTCGCTCATGAACGCCTCCGGCGACGCCGGCGACGTGACGATCGGCGACTGCACCGCCCAGCCGACCGCGCTCCTCGGACAGATGCCGGCCACCGCCGCTCTGCTGGCCGAGCTGGGCCTGAACTACATGTGGGTGCGCCTGGCCCGCCTGGAGGCCAACGCCTTCCTCTGGGAACACCGCGACTACGACGAACTGGACCAGGTCGAACGGCACCGGCTGCACATCCCGCTGCACACCAACTCCTCCGCGTTCCTGGTCACCGGCGGCACGAAGGTGCACATGACCGGCGGCCGGATCTGGCGGCTGACGCCGACCTACGCGCACGGGGTGTGCAACCTGCTCGGCCCCGACCGCATCCACCTGATCGCCGACGTGTACGCCGACGACGTCTACCGGCGGCTCGCGCGGCGCCCGTCCCTCCACCCTGCGGCTGCGGAACCGCTGCCCACCGCCGACGAAACGATGCTCGCCGAACGGCTGGAGGCCGCCCGCGGCATGGCCGCGCTTGGCTACACCGACGCGGCCGAACGCTTGCTGCTGCGGCTGTTCTACGCGTACGCCCTGCCCGAGGGCACGGTCTACGACCTGATCGCCGAACTGCACACCTCGCTCGGCGACATGGAGGCCGCGACGCGCTGGACGGTGGCCAAGCGGCGCCTCCTCGCCCTCACGCCCTGACCGGCCGCTCACCTCGAACTGTCCACCCCCGCCGGAATCCGAACGGAGGACGCGCATGCCCACCCTGCAACTGGCCGAGCTCACCCAGGCCAACCGCCCGACCCAGCTCCCGCTCCTGGCGAAGCTCGCCGACATCCTGGCCACCTCCCCGGCCGTCACCCACCTGATGGTCCGCGGCTCACTGGCCCACGGCACCGCCGACCGCCTCTCCGACGTCGACTTCGTCGTCGGCGTCCACGACGCCCAGCTGCCCGCCTTCGCCGAGGCCCTGAACGACCTCATGTCCATCGAGGCCGGCGCCCTGCTGCCCGGCTGGCGCGACACGATCGTCGCCGACCTCGGCGGGGTCGGGACGGTCTTCCTCATCCCGGACGAGGGCAGGCTGCACCAGATCGACCTCTACCTCGCGCCTGCGTCCCGCATCCCCCACCTGCAGGCGACGGTCGCCACAGCCCCGCTCCTCGACCGCCGGCCCGCACCTGCCGCCCCGGAAGCGGTCGCGCTGGCCGAGCGCTTCGCCGCCGAGTTCCTCGCCCGGCCGCACTCGTGCACCGAGCTGCTGATCGAGCACCTGGTGCTGGCCGTACTGCTCCACAAGCGCATCAAGCGCGGCCAGCGGTTCGTCGCCTACTCCGAGTGGCACAGGCTGCACACCGCGACGAAGGACCTCATCAAGACCGCCCTCGCACCGGCCTCCCGGTACTGGGGCTGGTACCAGCTCCGCGAGGAGATCGCCGTCACCCCGATCGGCCGGGCCTGCCTGAGCGACCTGGACGCGGCGATCAGCGGGCCGGCGATCCCGCTGGCCGCGGACGTCGACTCGGCGATCGAGCGGATGCTCGCTCTGGTGAACCGCACCTGCCCGGAAGCACTCGACGGACTGCACGACGCCGTCGCCGCCTACCGCACCTACCTGGAGCTGGTGTGAACGCGCTTCACCTCTCGCGCCCGGCGACCAGCCGGGCCCGAGAGGGCCTTACCGCCGTCTTCTTCGGAGGAGTCGTCCCCGCCTCCGAAGAGGAAGAGAAGCTGGCCGAAGAGATCGGCCGGGCCCTGGCCCAAGCTGGCTACTCCCTCCTCCACGGCGGCTACAACGGGCTGATGGAGGCCGCCGCCCGCGGGGCCTCCTCCCAGGGAGCCACGGTCATCGCGGTCACGCTGATCGGCAAGCACGACGAGTGGGGAGCGTTCAACCCGCACGCCACCTCGTCGGTCCACCTGCCCGACCTCGGCGCCCGCCTCAACCACTACCTGGAACACGCCGACCTGGTCGTCGCGATGGGCGGCGGCGTCGGCACCCTGCACGAGCTGACCGCCGCCCTCTACTACGCGACCACCGTCCGCCCCGTGCCGGTTCACCTCGCCGGACCGACCGCCCTTCGCCTGCTCGCCTTCCTACGCGAGGAGAAGTGGCTCTTCGAGACTCCCACTCGGCCGCTCGGCTTCCTCACCGCCACCGAGTCCGCCGACGCCTTCCGCGCCCACCTCACCGCCCTCGCCACGGCCCCGATCGGAGGAGCATGACCACCAGCACGTCGCTGGCCGGCCTCGCCGCCAGGCTCACCGAAACCGCATATGTCAACGCCCCGTTCAAGCTCGCCGACGGCACCCAACTCGACGCCCACTTCGACGAGTACCGTCTCGCCGCCGACCCGACACTCCTGCGCGACGTTGCCGCCGCCATGACCACTCTCGTCCCCGACAACGCCCAGGTCCTAGCCGGCATCGAACTCGGCGGCGTCCCCCTCGTCGTCGCCCTGTCCGCCGCCACCGGCCTGCCCGCCGTCTTCCTGCGCCGCCAGCCCAAGGGCTACGGCTCCCACCGCCAGATCGAAGGCGCCGCCATTGACGGCCGTCGAACCGTCCTCGTCGACGACGTTGTTCGCTCCGGCGGCCAACTGCTCAACATGGCCCGGATCTTGCGGATATCAGGAGCCCCCGTCGCCGACGCTCTGTGTGTGCTGGAGCGCCCGCTCGGTGGACGCATGCTGCTGGCCGACCAGCGGGTCACCCTGCACAGCCTGCTCACCGAGGCTGACCTGCCCTCGCCCAGGAACGGAGATGCGGCGTGAGGCGAGTCGCACTCTTCGACGTCGACGGCGTACTCGTCGACAGCAAGGCTGCCCAACTCGCCGCCCTGGCAGGGTTCGCGACCTCCGCACTCGGCCGCCGCGTCAGTGTCGCGGACCTCCCGCCGTGGGCCGCGACGGCCCCGCGAGCGCAGGTGCTGGCCGAGCTGGGCCTGTACGGAGCGATCAACGAGGACGGCTGGGATGCGGCCACCGCCACGGCCAGCCTCGACGCCGTCGTCTTCCCATTCGTCAGGGACACCTTGAAGAAGCTCCGGGCCGAGGGCCTGGCCACCGGCATCGTCACCCGGCGGGACCACCGCCGGCTGGGCTGGCTGCTGCCGCCGGACATCCTCGACCTGATGGACACCGTCGTCTGCTACGAGGACGCGATGCCCAAGCCCGCGCCCGACGGACTGCACCTCGCCCTCGACCGACTCGGCGTCGCTCCCAGCGCCGCCGTCTTCGTCGGGGACACGGACGCGGACATCTACGCCGCCAGAGCGGCGGGCGTCACCTCCGTGGGTGCGGGCTGGGGCTTCACCGAGCCCGAGGCGCTCGCAGGCTTCGGAGCAGACCTGGTCCTGCTCGACCCTGCCGAGCCCACCGACGTGCTGCTCGCCCTGCTGCACGCGGGATAGTCCGACAGGAACTGCAAGCGATCTTGACGTCAGATCAGTTACGCTGGCCGGAGCAGTTGGTGGTGCAGCACACAGGATCAACGCGTGGGCTGCGCCACCAGTGAGCAGTGAGCAACGGATCTGGAGTCATGGTCTACACCGTGGGGGCGCGAGCTATCTGCGTCGAGCTGGAGAACTGAGAACTTCTCAGTCCCTGTTCTCGGCCCGGCTCGGCGTGTGATCTCCCCCCATCCTCCACGACTCTTCCGTGAGGCCATACCGCCATGCGCTCGACGCAGATCCGCTCCACCTTCCTGGACTACTTCACCAACCGCGGCCACCGCCAGGTCCCGTCCAGTCCCCTCATCCCCTCCGACCCGACCCTGCTGCTGGCCAACGCTGGCATGAACCAGTTCAAGCCCTACTTCCTGGGCGAGGTCACCCCGGAGTACCCGCGCGCCACCAGCATCCAGAAGTGCGCCCGTACCTCCGACATCGACAACGTCGGCCGCACCAACCGGCACGCCACGTTCTTCGAGATGCTCGGCAACTTCTCCTTCGGTGACTACTTCAAGGCCGACGCCATCGCCTACGCCTGGGAACTCCTCACCCAGGGCTACAACTTGGAGAAGAACCGGCTCTGGGTCACCGTCTACCAGGACGACGACGAGGCCGAGCAGCTCTGGCGCAAGATCGGCGTCCCCGCCGAGCGCATCCAACGCCTGGGCATGGACGACAACTTCTGGTCCATGGGCGTCCCCGGACCCTGCGGACCCTCCTCCGAACTCCACTACGACCGAGGCCCCGCCTTCGGCCCCGAAGGCGGCCCCGCCGTCGACGGCGAGCGCTTCATGGAGATCTGGAACCTCGTCTTCATGCAATCCCAGCGCGGCGAGGGCGACAAGAAGGGCAACTTCCCGATCCTCGGCGACCTCGCCCAGCAGAGCATCGACACCGGCCTCGGCCTCGACCGCCTCGCCGCGATCCTCCAGGGCGTCGAGAACGTCTGCACCACAGACCTGCTCCTGCCCACCCTCAAGACGGTCCAAGAACTCGCCGGTCGCGACTACCCCGGCACCGGCGAGGAGAAGATCTCCTTCCAGGTCGTCACCGAGCACGCCCGCTCCATCGCCTTCCTCATCGCCGACGGCGTCCTGCCCGCCAAGGACGGACGCGGCTACATCCTGCGCCGCCTCATGCGCCGCGCGATCCGCCACGCCCGCCTGCTCGGAATCGACCAAGACGTCCTCGCGCCGACCACCAGCAGCCTGATCGCCAACCTCAGCGCCGTCTGGACCGAACTCTCCGACCAGGCCGCCCTCATCGAGCAGGTCGTCACCGCCGAGGAGGAGTCGTTCACCCGCACCCTCACGCAGGGCACCCGGCTGCTGAACGCCGCGATCACCCGTACCCGCAAGACCCGCTCCAGCACCTTGCCCGGCGAGACCGCCTTCGAACTGGCCGACACCTTCGGGTTCCCCCTGGAACTGACCGTCGAGGCAGCCCACGACGCCGGACTGGCGGTCGACGAGGACCGCTTCGCCACCCTGCTGGACGAGCAGAAGAAGCGTGCCAAGGCCGGCGGCAAGGCCAAGACCACCGAAGCCCTGCGCAAGCAGGACACCTACCGCGAGCTGTCCGCCCACCTGCCCCGCACCGACTTCCTGGGCTACGACCACCTCACGGCAGAGGTCACCGTCCTGGGCCTGATCTCCGACGGCGCCGTCACCACCGCCCCCGAAGGCGCCAACGTCGAACTCGTCCTCGACCGCTCCCCGTTCTACGCCGAGGCCGGCGGCCAGATCGGCGACACCGGCACCCTGCGCACCAACGACGGCACGCTGTTGCGGATCACCGACACCCGATATGGCCTGGAAGGCTTCCGCGTCCACAGCGCCCGCGTGATCGAAGGCGAGATCCGCACCGGAGCGAGCGGCGAAGCCACCGTCGACGCCGACCGCCGCAAGGGCCTCATGCGCTCCCACTCGGCCACTCACATCCTGCACGCCGTCGTCCGCGCCACCCTCGGCGACCACGCCCGCCAGCAAGGATCCCTCGTCGAACCCGACCGGCTCCGCTTCGACTTCGCCCACTTCTCCGCCCTCAACCCCGACCAGCTCGCCGAGATCGAAGCCGCCGTCAACGCCCACGTCCTCGACGACCCGGGCGTCCGGGCCTGGTACGCCGACCGCGTCGAAGCCGAGGCCGCCGGCGCCATCGCCCTGTTCGGCGAGAAGTACGGCGACACCGTGCGCATCGTCGACATCGGCGACTTCTCCCGCGAGCTGTGCGGCGGAACCCACGTCGGCCACGGCTCCCAGGTCGGTGCCTTCCGCCTGCTCAGCGAGTCCTCGGTCGGCTCCAACCTCCGCCGCATCGAAGCCCTCACCGGCCACGGCACCCTCCGCCACCACGACACCGAACGCCGACTGCTCGAAGAGGTCTCCACACTCCTCGGCACACGCCCCAAGGATGCCCCCGAGGCCCTGCACAAGCGCCTCGACGCCCTGGCCATCACACAGCGGGAACTCGTCCGCCTGCGCGAGGCCGACCTACGGAACCAGGCCGGACAACTCGCCGAGGGCTCCCGCCAGGTACCCGGAGGCCGGATCGTCTCGCAGCGGGTCACGGGGCTGGGGGCGGATGACCTCCGCGTCCTCGCCGCCGGCACAGCCGACCGCCTCCGCAACGACCGCGCCGTGGTCGTTCTCGGGACCGAACACGACGGCAAAGCCCTGCTCGTCGCCGCCATCACGCCTAGTCTTCTCAGCGACGGAGCCGAGGCCAGCCAGATCCTTGCGGGTGCTGCCCGCGCCGTAGGCGGCGGAACAGGCGGCAAGGGGCCAGTCGCCAACGCCGGAGGCCGCCGCGTCGAAGCCCTGGACGAGGCCCTCAGCATCGCTGTCCAGGCGGCGACCCGCGTCCTCAACCAGTAGACGTCCGCGTGCATGAGCATGCTGTGGGCGGCGGTCCCGGCGCGGAGCCGCCGCCCAGCGCATGCCTCCGCCACCACGATCAGCGGGCCAGCAGGTCTTTCACCAGGACAACGCTTTCGTAGTTGGTGACGTCCCACCGCCACGTGCCCACCGTGACGTAGCCATGCCGGCGGTACCAGCCGACCAGCTCGCTCGCCTGGGACGACGTGTCGATCACTATCTGTCCGCAACCCAACGCGGCAATCCGCTCCTCCGCGAGCACCAGCAGCCGCTGACCCAGCCCGGTGCCCCGCCACGACGGCTCCACCGCCAGCTGCCAGAACGACCCCGCGCCCGCCGGAGCCGGGTATCCCTCCGGGGCCGCGAAAGGAGCCGCCACCGTCACCGTCGCCACCATCTCGTCCCCCTGGAACGCCACCCAGCACTCACCCTTGCCCAGGCGGTAGGCCGTGTCCTGCGCGGACTGGTACGAGGCAAAGAAGACCCGCCCAGCGGCGGCGTGATCGGCGTATGCGAGATGCAGCAGGCGGGTCAGCTGCTCCGCCGAGTCCCCTTCGGCGAATCGCCGCACGGTGCCGAGGCCAAAGGGGCGCTCTCGGGCCGCCGGATCAGTCGATCGAAAAGTCACAGCAACAGTGTCGGCCGAACGTTGACCTACGGCCTGCTGGGTGATCGATGCTTCGGCCAGGACTTAGGTGGTAACCCAGCGTGGACCACTACAGTCGTTGCCATGAGCGACTCCGACGCGCCTGAGGTCGTTGCCCAGCCGCGCACCGCCGCCGGCGTGCTGTTCTTCGACGAAGCTGACCGTGTGCTCCTGGTGAAGCCCACGTACAAGCCGGGATGGGAGATCCCTGGCGGTTACCTCCACCCCGGTGAGACTCCGAGCGAAGGCGCGGCCCGGGAGGTCAAGGAGCTCCGGCATGGTAGGACCGAGTACCTCGACGACCCCGACGCGCCGAAGGCCAACACCCTTATCCCCGCCAGCAACCTGCTCGTCGTCGACCACACCGGCGCCATCCTGCTCCAACGCCGCCGCGACACCGGCCAGTGGGCCCTGCCCGGTGGAGCCCAGGACATCGGGGAGACCGCCGCCTAGTTGTACTGGCCCCTGAGGTAGGGACTGCTTCCTGAAGTCTTCGGCCTCCTCGTCGTTCGCCCAACAGGGGCCGTCCAACAGATAGGGGGAGTTCGGGAGCCCCGCGGGTCGTGACAGCATCGACGTGCAGCCGGGAAGCCCGGGCGCCGACCGCCTCCAGGACGGCCCCGACACGTGCCAGATCCGTGCCGGAACGGGTGGAGAACAGTGGACAGCAGCGGTCTGCACCGGGCCCCGAAGGACTGGTCGGGCCAGCATCCATGCAGGTCAGGGCAATGCCGGTGAGTTAGGGCGTTTCCGCAGGTAGAGCGCATGGCGGTGGCCGATTTGGGCGGATAGCCCGCTGTCGGCATGGGGAATTTCACCAC